>JAITFP010000103.1 GCA_031281275.1 Candidatus Fibrimonadaceae bacterium | reverse complement strand
TTTTTTTTTTTGTGGTTTTTTGGTTATAAATGGGTATTTTGGTTTTTTTTTAAATTTTTGGGTGGGGGTGTTTTAAAAAAAGTTTTTTTGGAAATCCTTTTTTCCCCCCCCCCCCCCCCCTAAATTTCAAACACCCTAAAAAAGAGGTAACCCAATGAGAACCAAACTCTCAAAAATCGTATTAGTAGCAAGCACAAGCCTTGCCGTGGTAATAGCCCTTTCTTGCACAGAAACAGGTGGTGGCTCAGAAGCCTCTGGCTGTATTGTTGAGCCAAAAGCCTCAGGTGGCTACGACGTTATATGCGGCGGCAAAGTGGTCGGCGAATTGAAAAACGGCGAGCCGGGAGCAAAAGGCGAGCCGGGCGAACAGGGAGAAAGAGGCGAACAAGGTCCAGCGGGTCCAGCCGGTGGCCCAAAAGGCGATAAGGGAGACAGAGGCGAACCCGGTTCAACTGGTTCAGATGGCAGGCCAGGCGCAACCGGACCAAAAGGGGATAAAGGCGATAAGGGAGATCCAGGCACTCCAGGCGGTCCTCCGGGACCACAAGGTCCAGCCGGACCAGCGGGCGCACAAGGACCAGCCGGACCGCAAGGTGCTTCCATAACTGCAAAAGGCACCACAAGCACTATGCCTCCTAGCGGTACACCAAAACAGGGCGATTTTTGGGTATATGAAGGCGACGACGTTGGAACCACATATAAGAAGGGTAATGGCTATGTTTATGATGGCTCTAAATGGGTAAGCATAGGTCAAATTCAGGGAGGTGGAACTGGCGGAGGAGGAACAGGACCAAAAGGCGATGGAATCCAATTTAAAAGCAGTACAAGCACAATGCCTACTAGCGGACAGAAGCAGGGCGATTTTTATGTATTTACAGGCACAACCGTATCAAATACAAGTTCAACTTCAGGGCAATATAAAAACGGTTATGGCTATGTTTGGAACGCAACCACTGCAAAGTGGGACGAGGTTGGCAAAATTCAGGGTGATAAAGGTAATGATGGAACGAATGGAACAAATGGCGTTTCGCCTACTATTGGAGCTAACGGCAACTGGTATATAGGCAATACAGACACAGGCGTTAAAGCTCAGGGGCAATCAGGGACATCAATAAATTTGAAAGGTTATGTTTCTCACCCACAATATTTAATGGATCCTGCTCACAACACTGACAAAAACCCGAAGGCAGGCGATTTATATACGATAGGTAGCGATGGAACATGGACATTTAAAGGTATTACATATACATTTCACATAGGCGATGGCTTTGCTTATGACGGTGAGAATTGGAACTACATTGGACGCATTCGGGGACCCGAAGGACCAGTAGGTCCAGCCGGAGCTAATGGTGATAATGGTATTACTCCTCATATAGGTACTAACAAAAATTGGTGGATTGGTACTACGGACACGGGAATTCTTGCAGAAGGAAAGAATGGTTCTGTAGTTACAATTGGCTCAGACGGTTACTGGTATATAGACGACGTAAAAACAACCTATACTGCCAAGGGAGATAAGGGAGATACTGGAGATGGGATTGCTTTTAAAGGCAGCACGAATTCTTTACCTACTACTGGACAGAAGCAGGGCGACTTTTATGTATTTACAGGTACAACCGTACCAGCATCAAGTTCAACTTCAGGAGAATATAAACAAGGCTATGGCTATGTTTGGAACAAAGCCAGTAATAAGTGGGATGAGGTTGGTAAAATTCAGGGAGAGAAAGGCGATACTGGACTGCAAGGGCCTCAAGGGATTCAGGGAAATCAGGGTTCCCAAGGCGATGGAATACATTTTAAAGGCGAAATAGCCACGTTGCCTGCTTGTGATACTCAGGGCGATATGTATGTGCTTATCCAAACAGCAGGAACATATCAAGAAGGCTATGGCTATATTTGCAACAAAGTTGAAAATAAATGGGTCAGTATTGGCAAAATTAAGGGAGAAAAAGGCGACACAGGCGCAACTGGAGCCAAAGGTGATAAAGGAGATAAGGGCGATAAGGGTGATAAAGGCGATGGAATAGCTTTAAAAGGTACTAAATCTAGTACATCTGAATTGCCTACATGCAATGCTCAGACTCAAGGCGATATGTGGTTAATAGGAGGCAATGGTCATGTTTGTAATTATGAGGATAATGAAGGTAGTTGGGTAAACGTAGGTAAGATTCAGGGACCGAAAGGCGACGATGGCATTACTCCTACCATTACCATTAATGAGGAGGGTTTCTGGGTTATAAATGGAACTGCCACGAATGTTAATGCAAAAGGCACAACTGGAGCTACTGGCGCAACCGGAGCCACAGGACCGCAAGGACCAGTAGGACCTAAAGGCGATATGCCTACCATTACCATTAATGAGGAGGGTTTCTGGGTTATAAACGGAGTGCCCACAACCGTTAGTGCAATAGGTACACCTGGAGCCACAGGACCACAAGGACCAGCAGGCGAAAAAGGCGCAGACGGCAAAAGTTGCATAATTAAACCAAACGGAAACGTTTTTGATATTTATTGCGGTGGTACCTATGAAGATGGTAACTATGTTGGCGGTAGCGTTGTCGGTAATTTGCGTAGCGGTTTAGACGGCAATGGTTGTAGCATCATTAATAATACACCCTCTCCTGAGTATTATACCATAAAGTGCGGACCTTCCGATCCTGGCGAGCAGTTTCCAAAAGCTGTGTGCGGAACAGCATCAACGGCTTACAATCCCGCAACTCATTACTGCGATAATGGAACAGTAAGGCAGTTAAGAACTGAGGGAGCTTTCCCCACAGGAACCGCCCCCACAATATATATGCTTAACTTACAACCAGGAAGCACAACTAAAGATCTTAGATTTAATTGGTATTCTAAAACTGGAGCCCAGACTCACGTGCGCATTTTCAAGAACGGATATCTCGTTACTGACCAAGCAACTGTGGAAACTGAAACTCTAAAATGTGTTAATAGTACTAATAATATAACTAATAGGTATACTTGTGGTTTTTTGGGAAATAATGAGGATTACATAACTCACAAAGCTGCAGTAACAGGGCTTGATGAACCAAACACCGAATATACATACTCGGTGTCTAATGACGGAACAAATTGGAGCCCAGAATATAAATACAAAACTCCTCCAAGTGGTGCTTTTAGATTCGCAGCAACATCAGACGTGCAACCTGACTGCTCTACAACTAGTAGTTCTTCGTGTACACAAGCTAAAACACTTTGGGGCAATATTGTCAACCGAATTGCTAATTCAGGTGCAAGTCTCATTGTAAATTCAGGCGATCTTGCTCAATATGGAAGAGAAGACGAATATAATGTTCTCTTTAGCCCTCCAAAACTACAAGAAATTCCTTTCGCTCCAGTAATGGGTAACCACGATATTAATGTAGTGGAGGATGTAGGGAATTTTGACTATCATTTTAACTTGCCAAACCGTGTTGGCGTTATTGCTCCGAATAAAAACCCTATTACACTTACTAATAAATATCATGGAAATTCCAATTATTATTTCCTCTACAATAGAGTTCTCTTTATAGGCTTAAACACAGCCAATAATAATGGTACAACTACACAGGCTTACTTTGAAGCCTGTGTAGAGGATTTTAAAGCTACCATTGACGAGGCAAAACGTACATTCACTCCGATTATGTATGATTTTATTGTTGTGATGCATCATAAATCTACAAATAGCATATCTAATTCTTCTACCGCCCACCCACTGAATGGAGATGTGATAAATTTAGTAAATGCAGGTTTTCAAAAAATGATGACAACTTATGGCGTGGATTTGGTGTTCGCTGGTCATGACCATATATATGTTAGGAGCCAGCTTATGTATGATGATCATAAAAGCACAAAGACAAATGGAAATAACACTGGTACTTTATATCTAACTCTTAAACCAGGTGGCTATCCTGGAACGTATCTTAGTTCTAGTGGGCCTACAGTAGGCCATAGTCAATCAGCGGTTAGCAATTATCTAGCGTCCAATGATAAGTATCCGTTTTTTAGTGAAATATCAATTCCAGATATATACAAGTCATGCCCTTCAAACACTGACACTGATTATAAGGCAGGTACCTACCTACCAGAATCTTATGCTTGTCATTCCGTATATAAACAAGGCTTTCCTGGATATACAATGGTTGAAGTCAACGGCACTAGAATGAACATAAATGTTTATGAATCTAATGGAAGTCTTTTTGAGACATATACCCTCTCGCCAACTCTTCCAAAATTCGCAAACTAACCCAACCCCAAAAGTAAAAATAGAAGGGGCAGCACTCCTGGGCTGCCCCTTCGTTATTTAATTTACTATATTTAAGGCAGTTTGAAATTGTGAGGAAAAAATGAATCCAACGCTAGCAAAAGAGCTTAAGGATATAGCGGATAATGCCAATGTTCCTGAAGCGGAGTATCTTGAATGGAGAAAGAAAAGACTCACAAAAGAGTTTTTTGAGAAATTGAAGGAAACAGCAAAAGCCGGGAAATATTGCTTTGAGGCTATAATTGAATCCACCATAGACGATATTTGCTGGTCGCGCTGGTGCACAAATCACGACTTTACTTATGCCGACAAAAAAGTGTGGTGGTCGGTTCATTGATGTTTAGACTATGTTCTTTATTGACGTAAACACATTCTATAACCCTTATGCCGGAGGCATTAGAACCTATCACCGTGCCAAAATGGATTGGTTTAAAGACCATCCTGAGCACAGCTATATGGTAGTTGGTCCTGCTGATAAAACCGAAAAAGTTCAGTTGGAACCAAATATCACGTACTGGAAGTTAAAGGGGATAAAAGTGCAAAAAAATCCAAACGGTTATAGGTTTATGTTTAACTTGCGCCCTTTGGTAAAATTTTTGAAAGATTACCCTAATGCAATAATTGAAATTGGCGATCCCTGGTGGACATCCATTGTTTTCACGAGACTCAGAAAATGGAAAAAACTTCCCAATCCGCTGAATTTTTTTCACCATACGCATCCACTCGTGTGCTACATAAAACCTTGGGCAGAAAAAGGCATTTTCAGTTTTATGAAAAAAATTGTGTATAAAATATTAGACAAGCATTTTTATAAGCAATTCGAAAATTACGATGACCTTATAGTCTCATCTAAATTCGCAAGATTATTGCTAGAAGAAAAGGGGCTTGGCAATATTGTGGAATTTCCTTTTGGCGCGCCAGATTCGTTTTTTAAGGCGTATAAGGAAAAAACGCGCACCGAAAACGAACCGCTTCGCCTTATTTATGCAGGCAGATTGCAAAACGATAAGGATATTTTTTTATTGATAAAAGGGTTGCCACTGCTTTTGCAAGACCCTCAAATTAATATCACCGTTATGGGGCACGGAACAGAAATGAGTTTCTTTGAGAAATTCAAGCATCCGCAGTTCCGCTATTTGGGTTATATTCAAGACAAACTGATAATTGAAAATGAATTTCGCAGGCACCATATACTTTTAGCCACCTCTCCCAATGAAACATTTGGGCTGAGTATTTTAGAAGCAATGGCTATGGGTATGCCAGTGATTGGTCCAGACATGGGTGCAGCTATTGAACTTTTGCAAAAACTTGAGAACCATTTGATTTATAAAGCAAAATCCGTAGAATCATTTGTAGAAACGGTGAAAGCCGCAAAATCCATAGATTTGGGCAAGTATTCCAGAGATGCACGCAGAGTAGCCGAGTTGTATGGAACTTGGGACAATGCTATGAGCAGGCAAATGAACTATTATATAGAAAAGTACAATGCTTGAAAATTTATATAAATACAGAGGTTTTATTTCCGCAGGACTTGCGTTTTTGCTTTTGCTTTCTCCTCCGGCTCAAAAGTTTGAAATGCTTGCTCTTCCCTTATTTATTTTTTCTGTTTCTTTGAGGATTTGGGCTAGAATGCACATCGGTATGCACAGCCGAGGGAGTGAGCTTTGCGCTCCGCAAATTGTCAAAAGCGGACCTTATTCTTTTTTTAAACATCCGCTTTATTTGTCCAATTGGCTGGCGGGGGCTTCTTTTGCTATTTTGTATTCTGGTTTTTCTGAAATTTGCGCAGTTTTTTGCTTTGTTTATCTTATGTTTTTGCTACTACTTGCGTTCAAGGAGAATTCCTTTTTAAAAGAAATGCAGCCCGCCCTGCAAATTGGCATAAATGAACCGCGAATAATTAAAACCATTTTAAGCGATAAATGGACTTGGTTTTGGCAATTCTTTTTTATATTTTTGATATTGGTGGTGAAAACATTATGAACTATATCCTTGACCTTGACGGCACTATGATGAATACCATTGAAGATTTGGGCAATGCTATAAACCGTGCTTTTTCGGAGCTTGGATTTCCAACTTACAGTAAAGAAATGGTGAAAACTTTTGTTGGAAATGGTTCTGTGAGTTTTGTTATGAAAAGCCTGGGAGAGAGGCAAAATAAATTTGAAGAGGTTTTTGAACTATTCTCAAATTTTTACAAGGATTGCTGCACGGATAATGCGAAACCATATCCGGGCGTTTTGGATTTTTTGGAAAAAAATTCCGGCAAGGTTGCAGTGCTCACAAATAAGCCAATAGAGCAAACTCTTAAAATTTTGGGTAAATTCAATTTAGAACGCCATTTCACCTGCATTTTGGGCGGCGACACAGCTCCCGAAAGAAAACCAGACCCAAGCGGTATTTTAAAAATAATTAAAGACTCAAAATGGAACTTGAACGAAACAATGATGGTTGGAGACGATGTACCAGATATTGGTGCAGCGCGGGCGGCTGGCGTAAAAGTGGCGGTTATTCTGAGCGGCTTTGGCAAACCCAGCGAACTTTTGGAACATAAACCTGATTTTGCGTTTAAAGATTTTGAGGAATTTGCGCAAAAATCACAAGACAATTCTCTTTGCGCATCTTGAGCAGTTGCCAGCCCACTCACCGCGGACAGTTAAATAAACCCTTGAATATACACCGCAGCAATGGCTAATAACACCTAGCCACCTACGTTTGCGAGGTTGTGCATTTGGTTTGTTAGCTGTCGTCATTTTTTTGCTGAAGTTTTTGCTTGCGTTCTTTTTCCAGTTTCCTTTCCAAAGATTTCTCTGCGTCTGCAATTTGCCCTTCCAATCTTTTGGCAGAGGAGAGCATTTTTTCATCTGAGTTATAAGTATCGCGCAAACGTTCCAAATAAAATTTTGCCGCCGCAAATTCCTTCATATCAATATAGCTACTTATGAGCATCACAATAACCTCTTTTTGTCTGGGGCTTTTTGGGAATTCGTCTAAAAATTCCTTCAAGTAAATTGCTGCTGCACCAGGCTCGCCCATTCTGGAATAAAGCCGTGCTATTTGAAAATCATTTTCTGCCACTCTGTTGCTCAAACTGTCTAAATACATAATGGCAGAATCCAGCAAAGCGGAATTTGGGTAATCCGAACCAAAGCGGTTGAAATCCCTTATTGCAAATGTTGTATTTGACTGGTCGCGAGAATCTTTATAAGATAAATTATAAGCGGAAATTGCTTTGCGATATGCTGCTGTTTCTGAATAAGGCGAACCCGGAAAAAAGTTCACGAAACTCCCATATTCTTCGCGAGCTTCCACCCACTCTTCAAGATGAAAATGAGCTTCGGCGAGCAAAAAGTGCGTTTCTTCCATAACGCCTGTTCCGGTGCAATTTTGCAGAATTTCATCCAAATCTTCTTTCACGCTCCAATACTTGCCAACTTTATATTTCGCTTCTGCCGCATTGTATTGAGCTTTGCATTTTTCGGTGATGGAACCGGTATAGGTGTTTGAGGAACAGGAAATTGTCTGAACCAGAATGAACAGAAATATCAGAATTTTCATAGATTTATCCACTTGCTATCTCCTATTTATGGGATAATGTAGAAAATTTACTATATTTATTCCATAATGCCAAACCTTGAAGATGAAAGACTCCTTGATAAAAACGAAATCCATCGTAAGCACATGGAGCGGGTCAAAATGCAGGAAGAAGCCGAAAAGGAGGCTTTGAATTATGCAAAAACCATCAAAGGAGTTGATACAACAGTCTATAAAAAAAGGAAACATAAATATAAGAAACACCTTTCTTATGTTGAACAAATGTTGTATGACAAGATGAAACTTAAAACAATGCGTCTATATCAGTTTTTAATTGGGCTTATTGGATTTATCGGTTTGGGCGTGATTTTTTTGAGCGTTTATCCTAATAAAACTACGCTGTTTAGATATATGAAAGGTTTCTCTATAGGAATAGATTTGATATTGGTGGGGTGTATATTGGCTCTTACGAGTGTTGTAGGAATAATCATCTTTCAACACAAACACGACAAGATCAGCGATAGAATCAAGGAAGACGGGTATACTGAAAGAATTCTACCCGAAAAAAAACACGCCACTACCGATTATTGGATGTAATTTGCTCATTTTGTTGCGTTAATTATCCAATAAATACGCCATTTTGCCACTTTCACCGACTGCGACAAATTTGCCGTTGCCATAAGCAATTCCGTTTATATTGGTTGATCCAAATGTGCTGTTCGTGGCTGATACGCCTGCCCATGTTGTACCGTCCGTTGAAGTCGCTATTCTGCCATTTGCACCGACTGCAACAAATTTGTTATTGGCATAGGTGATACCTCTGATAGCACCGCCGAATGAGCTTTCTGCTACGGCTACCCATGTTGTGCCATCCGTTGAAGTGGCTATTTTGCCACTTGCGCCAACTGCGACAAACTTGTTATTGCCATAAGCAATTGCGTTGATGGTGTTTTTGCCGAATGAAGTGTACGCTATATTTGTCCATGTTTCGCCGTCCGTTGAAGTCACCATGTTATTGTCATTATTGCTGCCACCGCCTGCGACAAACCTATTATTGCCATAAACAATACCGTGGATGGTAGCCATTCCTGATGGAAATTTGCTGTCCGCTACGGCTGTCCATGCTGTACCTTCTGTTGAAGTAAATATTCTGCCGTTACTGGCTGCTCCGACAAATTTGTTATTGCCATAGGCTATTGCGTAGATTGTGTTGCCGCCGAGTCCCGCATTTACGGCGGTTGTCCATGTTACGCCGTCCACTGAAGTTGATGCTTGACCACTTAGCGTAACTGGGGCAACTACGACAAACTTATTATTGGCATAAGTGATTATGTTTGTATTGGAGCTTGAGCCAACTGGACTTTCCGCTAATGCTGTCCATATCACGCCGTCAGTTGAATATGCCATTTTGCCTCTGCCAATTGCGACAAACTTGCCGTTGCCATAGGCAATTTGGTTAATTTCGGTTGTGCCGAATGTGCTCTCCGTCACGGCTGTCCAAGCTGGGACGGTAACGACACAAGTAGCTGTTTTGCCTCCGTCTGCGGTAACGGTTATTGTCGCTGTACCTGCCGCAAGGGCGGTAACAAGTCCGTTTGAGACAGAAACCTTTGTTGCATCGCTTGTTGACCAAGTTACAGCCTTGTTTGTTGCGTTGCTGGGTGCAACTGCTGCGGTAAGGGTTACAGAATTGCCCACAGGCAGAGTGAGAGCGTTTTGATTAAGAGTTATTCCAGTAACGGCTACTCCGCCGCTTACGATAGATGAGCTAGAGCCGCCGCTGTTAGTGTTAGACGAGCTAGAACCGCCTGGGTTTGGATTATTGGGGCAGCTATTGCTCACTGTGCCGTTGCATTGAGCAGCAGTATAAGGTCCATCTAAACAGAGACCTGCCGCAGTAATGCAGTGATTGTATAGTTGCTCGCCGTTGTTGTTGTTGTTACTGCTGCTGCTTTTGTTCTCGTCGCTTGGAACGTTAATGGTACAAGAGACGAAAGAAAACCCGATTATTGCTACTGAGGTGGCAATAATCCAAAACAGTTTGTGATTGTTTTTCATAGAATACTCCTTTTAATGTAAAAAACTAAGGAGTAACATACAAATTTAATGCTATATCAACTCCTTAAAGAAGTCATTTCCCTTATTGTCCACAATTATAAACGCTGGGAAATCTTTAACGGTGATTTTGCGGATTGCTTCCATTCCAAGTTCGGGGAATGCCAGAACCTCGTTGCTCAAAATGTTTTGCTCCGCTAGCAATGCCGCTGGACCACCTATGGAACCTAAGTAGAAACCGCCGTTTTTCTGGCAGGAATCTGTTACATCTTTGGAGCGGTTGCCTTTTGCCACCATAATAAGGCTTGCGCCTTTTTCTTGGAAACGCGCCACATAGGAATCCATTCTGCCCGCAGTGGTTGGACCAAAGCTGCCAGTGGGTTTGCCTTTTGGAGTTTTTGCAGGACCTGCATAATAGACAGGATGCTTTTTGAAATATTCGGGCAAATCGCCTTCTTTTTCCAAAATCTCCGCAAGTTTTGCGTGGGCAATGTCGCGAGCCACTATCATTGTTCCGGTTAAGTATAGCGGGGTTTTCACCGGATATTTGTTTAAATCTTCTAGAACTTCATTTATCGGGCGGTCTATGTTTATGCTAACCGGTTGAGACAAGCCGAGAGATTCATAGCCGCCTTTTGGCAAGTACTGTTCTGGATTGTGTTCCATTTTTTCCAAGAACAAACCTTCCTCAGTTATTTTTCCCTTTATGTTGCGGTCTGCGGAGCAGCTCACGCCAATTCCAACGGGGCAGCTCGCCGCGTGGCGGCTCGCTCTAATCACGCGAACATCGTGCACCAAATATTTTCCACCGAACTGCGCACCTATGCCGCTTTTCTGTGCAAGCTCTTTTACCTTTGCCTCCATTTCCAAATCGCGGAAAATCCTTCCGTTTTTTGAGCCTTTGGTTGGGATATGGTCTAAATAACCTGTGCTTGCGAGTTTAACGAGTTTTAAGTTTGCATCTGCGCTGGTGCCGCCAATCACAACAGCAAGGTGATATGGAGGGCAAGCTGCTGTACCAAGGCTCTTTATTTTTTCGTTCAAAAATTTTTCAAGATTTGCAGGAGTGAGCAAAGCCTTTGTCATGGGCCAATAGTAAGTTTTATTTGCCGAGCCTCCGCCTTTGGCTACAAAGAGAAAATCAAAGTGGTCGCCTTCTGCGGCATAAATATCTATTTGGGCTGGCAGGTTGCAAGCGGTGTTTGTTTCTTCGTACATTGTGAGCGGAGCGATTTGGCTGTATCGCAAATTCAGTTTTGTGTAGGCATTGTAAATGCCTTCGGAAATGGCTTCTGCATCATTTATGCCTGTCCATATATTTTGCCCTTTTTTTACAAACACAGAGGCTGTGCCTGTGTCTTGGCAAAATGGCAAAATTCCTTTGTTTGCAACGCAGGAGTTTTGCAGCATTGTGATTGCCACGAGTTTATCGTTCTGGCTTGCCTCTGGGTCTTCTAAAATTGCGGCTACCTGTTTTGTGTGTGCGGGGCGCAGGCGAAAGCTAACCTCTGAATATGCTGCCTCGGTTAGCTTAACCAAAGCTTTGCGGTTGACTTTCAGAATTTTTTTGCCATTGAATTTGGCAACGGAAATTCCAGCTTCTTTTGCCTTGGCTATAAGGTTGTATTTTGTGGCATCTTTGCCATATTGCAGGTTTTCTTCATATTTAAAAGCCATAATAATTCTCCTATTGGAAGGATAATATAGTAAATTTATTTTTCTAATTTTGATTACAAAAGCAACATAAAAATTAAGGAGAATTTTATGCAAACAACAACAAATGCTAAATCTAAAAAATATATCAGCATCAAATCCAAGGTTACTTTCCTTGTATTGCTGCTATCCTTGGTTTCCCTTGCTGGCATAGGTGTGTTGGTTCTCAACGGTTCCAGTATGCAGAAAATCTCCCACGATACCGCTGGGCAATACGATGATGCTTTGACCAGCAACTATTTTTCCAAATTTGATGATTTCTTAAACGCCATACAAGCTAGTTCCGGGATTTCCCAAAATCTTGGCGAAACCTTTTATATGCTAAAAAATACATTGGATAGTGAGGAACTTGCAAAAATTATGGTAGAGGAGTATCACAGGGCTTTTGCCCGTGAAACAAACCTCCTTGGCGGCGGTGCTTTTTACGAGCCAAATGCCTTTTACCCAGAGGTTCGCGATTTTCATTACTTTGTGAGCAAGGAACTCACCGCCTCAGGCATTCCTTCGGAGAAAAATGTGCGTTGGGTTGGCGGCGAATGGGCGTGGGATGTGGACACTTACGAAGAGGGTTGGTATCTGGTTGCTTTGCCAAAAGGCTGGAACCGCGCAATTCCCCGTGAAAAACGCTACTATTGGAGCGAGCTTTATGTGGATACATCGGTAGATGCCCTGATGGTTTCCGTGTGCCTCCCAATGTACAGTCCAGAAAAACACATAGTTGGCGTGGCAACTGTGGATGTATCTCTTTCCACTTTGCAGAAAATGGTATCATCATTTCCGCTGCCCACTCCTTCAACGCAAATTGTGGGTTTTTCTACAATCAACAATGCCACATTTGCAATAAGCGGCAGCGATAAATTTGATATTGTGCCTTACCCCGAAGGGAGCTGGCTTAAAGGTTTAGAGGGAATAAAACCAGGGCAAACAATTAACAAAAACATTGAACTCGATGGAAACAATTATTCCCTAACAACTTATGCCCACGAATCTGGCATTGGGCTTGCTGTGCTAATTCCCGATTTGGAAAAATACGCAAAAGTGGATGCTTTGCAAGCCAATAATTTTATTACGGTAATTGCAGTTATTCTGGCAACGGTTGTGATAATTATTGTGGTATTGATTGCTATTTCCAGTTGGATTGTAAAACCAGTACGCAGAACTTTTTCTATGCTGGAAACATTTGCCAAAGGTGATTTGACTCAGAATATAACTGTTAGAGGCAGAGACGAACTAGCCCAAATGATGCTTATGATAGATGAAACGCAAAAAAGCATTAAACACATTATTATGGGTATAGACGAAAAGGCGCAAATTTTGTACGGAAATTCAAAGGATTTATCTTCTGTGGCGGAGCAACTTGCAAATTCAGCAAACGACACGGTAGCAAAATCAATTGAAGTTACCAACACAACTGAACAAATGACTACGAATATCAATGCAATGGTAAACGATGCCAAGCAAGCAAGCGTTAATGCAAGCGAAGTAGCTGGTATCACAGAACAAATGGCTGCAAATATCAATGCAATGTCAAGCGGTGCCAAGCAGGCGAGCGTTAACGCAAGCGAAGTGGCTGGCGCGGCAGAGCAAATGAGTTTGAATATGAATACAATAGCCTCCACTATTGAAGAAATGAGCGCAAGCATAAAACAGATTTCAAGCAGCACAGTAGAAGTCAATAAAATTGCAGTGGATGCAAAAAATAAAGCGACCGATGCCACCAGCGTTATGAACAAACTCGGCGCAGCCGCAAAGGAAATCGGGCAAGTCACAGATGTCATCAAAAAAATAGCAGACAAAACGAATTTGCTCGCGTTGAATGCTACAATAGAGGCGGCAAGCGCTGGAAAAGCAGGCAAGGGTTTTGCAGTTGTGGCTGGTGAAATAAAGGAATTAGCCAACCAAAGCTCGGAAAGTGCAGACAACATTGCGCGGCGTATAGAAAGCATTCAAAGCGAAACCAACACAGCGGTGAAAGTTATACAAAATGTGAGCGACATTATTGTGAAAATAAATCAAAGCGTTGAAACAATAGCAAACCATATTGAGCAACAAACCAATGCGAGCAACGAAATAGCAAACAATGTGGCACAGGCAAATACCAGCTCAAAGCGTGTAGCTTCTGCAATTGGCGAGGTAGCCATAGGCACTAATGAAATAGCAAACAATGTGGCAAAGGCAAACTATGGGGCAAAACAGGTTACAAATGCAATAACCGAAGTTGCAAAAACCGCAACCAATGTAAGCGGCAACGCCAGCGAAGCCGCAAAAGGCGCAGCCAACGTCAGCAACAACACGCTCAGTATGAACCAAGCAGCCAAAGAAAGCGCACAGGGCGCAGGCCACGTTAATCAAAGTTCTAGCGATTTGGCAAAAATAGCCGAAGAACTAAAACAAACCATTGCCCAATTCAAAGTGTGAAGATGAAAATTCTTTCTGCAAAAGAGGCGTTAAAGCTATGGAAAAATGCGAGCTGGGGGGAACTTGCCGCAGAAGCTCATAAAAAGCGTGTTGAAATTCACGGCAAAAAAAATGTCAGCTACACGGTTTTTAGAATAATAAATTACACCAATGTGTGCAAAATCGCATGCTCTTTTTGCTCATTCAAAAACACAAAGCCATACACTCTTTCCAAAAAGGAAATTATCTCCACTGCCCTTGCCGCAAAGAAACAAGGAGCAGATGCAATTTTTTTCCAAGGCGGCGTAAATCCAGCAATTCCGCTGGATTATTATATTGATATAATTAACACCTTGAACAAAAGACTGAAATTCAAAGTGCGTGGTTTTTCTCCTGTGGAACTTTTCCACATCGCAAAAAACAATAAAATGCCGCTACCTGAACTTTTGCAAAAATTGAAAAAAGCAGGTCTCTCTTCTGTTCCAGGTGCTGGCGCAGAAATAATGACAAGCCGTATGCGAAAAATTCTAGCCCCTAACAAACTATCCGCAAAAGACTGGATGAATGTTATGGAAGAGTGCCACAAGGCAGGTTTACCCGGCAGTGCGAATATAGTTATAGGTTCAAGCGAAACCCCAGAAGAAATTATCCAGCATTTGAATTATGTTCGCGAGGTTCAAAACAAAACAGGCGGTTTTCAAAGTTTTATCCCTTGGGTGTTCCAGCCTCAAACAAAGGATTTTCCTTTGCGCCACATAAGAAGCGAAGAATACATAAAACTAGTTGCGCTTTGCAGATTGTTTTTCCACAACATACCAAACATTGAGGTTTCGGTTCTCGGAATGGGCAAGGTTTTGGGAGAGCTTGCGCTATACGCAGGCGCAAATGACATTAGCAGCGTTGTTTTGGAAGAGAGGGTAATGCGCTCGCAGGGTGTGGAGAGCATAGAGGAGGCAGAGGAATTTATTAAAAATGCAGGGTTTAAGCCGGTTAGGAGAGGAGTGAATTATTAACTTTGTCAGAACCCCGATTCACCCGATTAAAGGATTTTCCCGATTTCAATCCGATACGTCAAACAGCATAATGATACGTTTGTAGGGGCGTGATTTATCACGTCCTAAATATGAAATAATATTTATTAAACACCGACAACCGCATATAGGGGTGCGATAAATCGCACCCCTACGATTGCACCATTGGGGCAATTTCGCTATAAATGTTGCCTGCTACCGTTACGACCCCCGATAATTTTTCTATATTAACCTACGATATATGACCCACCGCCACAAAACCTCCACCGTTATTTCCGAGCCTCGTGTAGAGGCTCTGGATTGTGTAGCATATTTACATATAATATATTTGTATACACGTTTCCGGGGGGGGGGGGGGGGCGGCGGGGGGGGCGGGGCGGCGGGAGCGCGGCGCCCGCCGCCGGCCACGCCGGCCGGGGGCCCGGGCCGCCCCCGCG
>JAITFP010000095.1 GCA_031281275.1 Candidatus Fibrimonadaceae bacterium | reverse complement strand
CATCCCTCGCCCTCAAAAACTATGGCGTATGCGCCTCCCTCTATCTTCGTAACAAGTGCTTCCGCATTGCAGAAACCAGCGGTGTTTGGTGCTATCAGCCGTTCACCATCGCTTTGGGCGAATGCTGCGATTGCCGATATAGCTATAAGGAATTTAAGTATTTTCATTTTTGTTCCTCTTTTTTCTAAGATAACTCAACAAATCATAATCGCAATTATGCACATTTTTAAGGTAGGCGTTTATATCTTCTTCCCAAGTTGGCTCATTCAATCTATTCCACCGCATAGCAGATTTTGATTGTAAATTTTCTGGTACATACTCGTATTCAATAAAAGTTTTCATCATATTTACCTCTTCGCCCCATGCGGTTGTTTCTATTATATTTTCCGCTTCGCTGTCATATAAAAAAACACCTTGGTTCTCTATATATGCCAATGTGTTTCTATTATCGCTATGCAGTATTTCCGCATCTTTGAACAACCCACTGGCACACAATTTTCGCAAATCAATTCTATCGCCCACCCACCTTGGACTTGTCTTTTGTAAGTACCCTAATTTATCGCGTATGCTAATTTCATAAGGTTTATTCAATGTTAGTATATATGTCAAATTGCGATATTGTTCATTCAAATCATTCAGTTTTTCTATAACACAAGGCGATTCATAGCCTTCATCAATATGCAAATATCCTCGAAGCGCAACCTCTGAAAACGGAGTTCTATACATGTCCGTAAGAAAAGAAGTATCTATGCTTTCTTGTTCATATTTTTTAAAAACAACACACGGTAGCCTTATGTTTTTGTTCATTCTTTCCAGTAAAAGAGGTATAATTTCCATATCTTCTGAAATAACACCACGAGAGATAAAGCTTTCATTCACCAAGTCCTTCAGGTAATCACTGCGTGGTAGCTTCAATATTTGTTTAAAGTATTTTGATAGTTTTTTTGAAGCCAGCCAAGTCACTATTTCTGCATCATCATTTCGTTTCCCGTCCATTTCCATAATGACTGTTTCACCGTGTCCAAAATCTTCCCATGCAATGAACCAGCATTTGTCGTTTTCTCTGTAATAGAAATTCTTGTATCGTGCATATCTTCCAAACAGAACTGCTTCTGCCCAGCAAGCAAAGGAATCATTTATATAAGGCTTATCCGTAAAAATCCACATCGGTTTCAATCCGTGTGCAATAGTTGTATGTAAAAATGCTGAAAGTTCAGTCAAATAAACAAGCTCGCGGTTGCCTTCCGCAAGCAGCACGGTAGCTCCCTTTATGTTATCCCATTCAGTTGCCATAATCATCCTAATAGTTTTTCTACATGTGATTTTATACTATTTGGTACTTCTGTAAAAGCATGAATATTATTTTTCACAGCGGCAAGGCATATTTCTGGGGTTTTCAAGGCATTTGGTACGAACCTAAGAAGCCACCCGTCTTTTTGAACAGCAATCTTACATACTTGACTTTTAAATCCTTTTGGCACATATTTAAGGATATCTTCAAGGTCGTTGGCTGGAGAATTGGCGGCAGCAAGGCACACTTCTTGGTTTCTCAATGCTTTCGGTACATATTTAAGATTGCTGCAACAGCATTTTACGGCGGCAAGGCATACTTCTGGAGTTTTCAATTTCTTTGGCATATACATAAAAACACTATCATGTTTGTGTCCCAAGGCAAAAAGGCACACTTTAATTTTTAAGTGTTCTGGCACATATTTAAGGGCGGAATTGTCTTGCTTCACGGCAGCATGGTACACTTTTGGTGTTCTAAATTTTTTTGGTATAAGCTTAAAGTAGTTGCTGCCATATTCTTCTAAACAAGCGATTGCCTGTTCTGCCGATTTAATTTCTATTTTTCCTGACATTTTGATGCTCCTTTTTTAATGCTCAACTAATCTTTCAATTTTTTCTGCAATTTCTGTTATTCCATCTTTGAATACTCCATATTTGTATTCGTTGTTTCCCATATCCTTTACAACAGCTACATTTTTCTCGCCATCTATTATGATGTCTAGCAGGACTACGTTTTTGTCTATTTTCGGCTCAACGAAATCGGATATTGCATCAAAGTTACCAGGTGCAGACAAAATGGTGCCGTTTTGGGTTATTATGCTCTGCTTGTTTTGGCAAACAAGGAATAGAGCTTTGAGGGAACGGATGTAACGGACTTCTTTGAATATATTGGCAGGTATGTTTTCAAGTGGGTTGAACTCGTCATCTATGTATGCAATGCTTACTTTGATTACATCGTCAAGTGGGTCTTTTTTGGACTTGTTTATGCAGTATGGCGAATCCTCTATTCGCGTATAATCTATCCATTCGCTGGCTTCCGTAGCGGGAGTATATTCAATATATGCGGCTTTCACTTTGGGTTTAGCCGCTTTAATCAACTCTTTCAGAACTTCCTTCAAGTCATACACTTCTATCATTTCTTACCTCTTTTAGTATTACTCGGTTGGATCGGTGTGTTCGTCTACCTCCTTCCCTAATCTTGCAAGCAACGAACACTATTCAATGTCTCTTTTGCTGCACTAGTCGGATACAGAATTTGTGAATGATAGTACATTTCAAAGACAAATGCAGAGGTCGGGACTGCGTGGGAACTGCTCCACCAAACGCCTTCAGAGCCGACATCGGCGAAAATATTCACACCATTACCTCTTCCACCAGGCAAAGCCGAAAAACCGTAATCGTCCGTGCCGTTGCCTAAACCTGAACCGCCGTCTTTCCAACCGCTAGTAGCCTTCAATTTTTTACCAGCTTTGTCGATACCGCCAGCAAAATCCATCAATTGTTCCCATTCATCTCTGCTAGGTAAATGCCAATTTTCGGGACAAATGCCCCTGTGTTTCAGTTGTACTTGGTCTGCACAAGTGTTGGGATAATAGCAATCTGATGGAAGATCCATAGCCGTGACCCAGTCATAAAGGCGACCGTACTTGTCGCAGTTAGCTTGTATTTCAACAGTTGATAATATAACAAGACGACTGCCATCAAAGACCTTACCGTCTTCACCGTAGCATCTGCTACCTTCCGCTTTATAATTCAAGTTATCTGCCATCCAAGTCTGGCTACCGATTTTTATGGTTTTGTATGTTTGCCCTTCGAATTCAAGCGAGCCGTATGAATAGCCGTCTTTTTCGTTGTCTGAAGAGCAGGAAACTATGCTTCCGATTAAAAGAATAACAAACAGGCTCTTGCAATAAATGTGCTTTTTCATTTTTCTATCTCCTTATCTAATTTTGAACGCAACGGACACTGAGCAAGGAACTATTCAGGCTTATATCTGTACGAATTTCATCGCTTATACTCCTACCTTTAGCACCAAGGAGAGCACTAGTAGAACTCCTCAAATAGGCAGTTTGTCCTATAAATTCAAAATTACCTCCCCTGACAATGCCGCTAGGCAGTGCCGAAAAACCGAAATCATTGGTGCCATTGCCATTTTCGCTCCAACCGCTCGTAGTCTTTAACTTTGCCCCAGCACCGTTGCCTATAAAATCCGTTAGTGTAGTCCACTCATCATCGCTTGGCAAATGCCAACCTTCTGGACAAGCCTTATTAGCCGAATTCCAATCATATAATCTACCGTACTTTTTGCAATTCGTTTCATTATTTTTATAGCATTTGCTATCGCTTGCGTTATAATTCAAGTTTTCAGCCATCCAAGTTTGTTTGCCGATTTTCACAAATTTGTACTCCTTGCCGTCTCTGGGGTCTTTGAAAGTTTTGACATCGTTGCTCTGAGTTTTAATGCCTTCGCTTGATGGCTTGGCTACATTGCTCAGGTTTTTGGTGTCATTACTTGATTGTTTGGACACATCTTTGGGGTTGGGGTCGCCTTGTACACAACGAACACCAAACAAGTATCTCTTATGTTTGTAGTTGTAGGCGGCGTACCCGCCGGAGTAGTCCACGGACACGGACCTGTTGTAGGCGTTGTTGGCATTGTACTCAGAGCTACTCCACCAGTGGCCATCGCCGCCGACTTTGTAGAAACTACCACCGGCATCGCCGTAGCCGCCCGGCAGAGCCGAAAAGCCGAACTCGTCCGTTGCTTTTGAACTCCAATAAGGCAAATGCCAGCCACCGCTTGAGTTTAATTTATTTCCAGCAATTTCCTTGCCACCCGCGAAATTCACAAGGGTTTGCCATTCGGCATCGCTCGGCAAATGCCAGCCGCTTGGGCAAGCCTTCATAGCTGCGTTCCAATCGTACAACCTCCCGTATTTGTCGCAGTTGGCTGGCTTGTTGTCGTAACATTTCGAGTCGTTTTCATTATAGTTCAAATTCTCAGCCCTCCAGGGTTGAGTGCCTATGGCAACGGTTTTATAAGTTTTGCCGTCTCTGGAATCGGTTAATTTTCCATAATCTTTTACTATGTTGCCAGAGGAACAAAACTGCTTTTTCTCGTCATACCAGCTATTTCCGCATTTTAAAAGCAAAGTATTATTTTCGCAGATCTGCGTTGCCGAATCATAAACTGTTCCTCCGCAGCATCCCTGTTTATCCGGTTTGTAAATTTCCCCGCCACATTTGTTGTAAACTATGTTATTTACACAAAACTGCTTGTCAAAATCGGCATCATTGAATGCAGACTCTTTAAAACCTAACTTGGTCAATGCAAGTGCCGACCCACAATACCCATTTGGTAAATGCAATGTATTTCCAATAAGAGTAAAATCCAAGCGTTCACTGACCAAAAACACTAAAAAATCAAACCCGCCCACAAATACCTTAAGAAGGTCATCATTGTATTTTAACTCTTTAAGATACTTTTTGTTAGCGGCAGCCGCTTGCGGTTTCTGTTGATTCCATTTCCGTTCGGCATCTGCCGCGCATTTGGCTACTTCATGCACTCCATACAATTTGCCATCACCAAGAAAGGTAGAATTGTTAGACCTAATACTGTTCTCTGCTGCCCGATTGCAATTTCTCCATACAAGATCGCTATCGAAAGATTCATCTAAAGTCCATTCCAAACTTTTTTTAACCTTTTTGACAATCAAGTCCTTGCTTGCTTGGTTCGCCGCTGTTTTTGCAGTGACTAAAAAATTATCGCCGGTTTTAACATAACTGCCGATGATACTTACTTTATCTACAACAATTTCAGCCTTTCCGTTGGGGTTTAGTTGAAGGCAAAGGCTTTTGTCTTTGTTGCAATAATTGCCCGTATAGGCGTATCCGTAAGCAACGCTGAGTATGATAAGCAACGCTATCGTTTGGCTTATTCTAGTTACGATGGATAGTGTGGATTGGGTCATAATGGGTCTCCGTTGAAAAACATTTTCTATAAAATCTTGTGTCCCAAAGTATCTAATACTAAATCATCATCTAAGAGCATTTCTTCGCCATCATTCGCTGGTACAGCTTGGGACGATTGCTTTAAAAATGTAATCCGTGCGTTATATTTGCTTTTTAGGCAATCTATATTGTCCGCACATTTATTCCGCTCATTAAGCCATTCTTTTTGGCTTTCTTTAAAACTGCCTACCAAGGGTTTGTATAACTGCACCATCTGAAAATCCAACTTGGCTAGATCGCTATTGCCACAAATCGCTATTTCTGTTTTTGACTGTGCTTTCGCACAGTCAAAGCTAGGTTTGTATACTTCTTGCACTATTTCGGTTTGAGCACCGTCATTGCGGGAATCGGCAAGCTCTTTTGCTGCCTTGCCATACAAAGGCTTGTGATCGTGCGAATTATTTACAAAGTAAAAGTAACCAACCAAGCCCAATGAAGCTAAAACGATAAAATATATTATCACGCCATCCCTGCCTGCTTTTTCGTGAATACGTTTTGGAAGGTACCAAAATAACCCTGCTACAGCCGTTGCCAATAGTAAAAGAAACTGCGCGATAGCTTTCTGCCGTTCCTCTTCTTTATTTATGCAATCACTGCATTTTTTGGTATTGCCAGCAAACTGTTCTCCGCAAGATTCACATATTTTCACTTTCATTTTCTTACCTCATGGTTTTTTCCCAAAACGGAATTGTTTGTAGAAATTCTTGATAAATATGTAATAAGGACAAGGTTTTCGCCTTGCCTATCATTGATTTTAAATTGAGTAAACCGCCGTAAACCCTTGATATTAA
>JAITFP010000002.1 GCA_031281275.1 Candidatus Fibrimonadaceae bacterium | reverse complement strand
ATGCATTGCGCCTCTTTGCACATCTTCCGAGCATTCTCCTTTGAACCCATCTTGTCTATTATGCTCTGCACACTCATAACAGAGTACCTATCATTGGGCAGCATTTTAACAGCTATCTCACGCAGCCTATCGGTAAGATAGGTCAAATCCGTAAATTCAAGCGAAGGCTCGCCGTTATCCTCGGTGTTCAATATAGCAAGCCGTTTTTGCTCTTCCTGCCCGTGAGCAGCAAGGGCAAGGAGCAATAGAATGAAAAGCGGCAGAGAGGGAAAGTTAGTACGCATATTTAGGGGTAACCTAGAAAAGAATCTTGCCTTTATCCTGAAAATCCTAAAAATCGGGTGAATCGGGGTTCTGACAAAGGCATTCAATACGGATAAACCACCAATCCGAAATTCATTTGCAGCCTCCTGCTGGAAATATCAAGGTCCTGCTGGCTGTCGTAGTGCTTGGGAATCCATCTGTGTTCGGCTTCTATCACTATGGCGGCAAAGGGAGAGAGGGAAAATCTGTGACCTATTCCGAGACCCCATTCGTTCCATACGGCATCGTTGTTTGGCGAATAAATTTTGTTCCTTGCGTACGAAGCGGATATGTATGGGCGCTCCGGTCCTATTGCGGAAAAGCCTATTTGAGCGGAAAAATCCAATCTTTTTGTTTCACTCACAGAACCTTCAGAATCTGTTTGCTCCTCACTGCCTGTACCGATTCCAACCCTTGCAAATCCAAGACCGTTTATCCACAGACCAGCAAAGGGAGTTATCCTTATTATTTCGGTGCCGATTTCCAAAACAGAACCTAACACCACGGGCAAATTCTGAGCATAACCGCAAATCGGGGCAGAGAGAAAGAAAACGAATAAAATCGCATTAAATAATGCATTTCTCATTTCACAACCTCAAACTTATCAATTGGCGTGTTTTTATCCACCTCGTAAACAGATATGGAAATGTTATTGCCGTTAACTTCAAAAATTGTATATCCGGGTATTCTGTTTTGAGCATACGGCAAAGTCTGCTCGTCTGTTCTATTTAACGGGTCATAATATTTTAACCCGCTCGCAGTATTAAGAGTCATATAATATATGTTGCCCAATTTAATTCTGGCATATACGTGGTCGTGCCCTGCCAAAACAAAATCCACATTGTGCTTTTCCATGAGTGTCTCAAAACCTGCGTCAATATAATATTGAATATCAGGCTCTGCCGAATGCCATGCAACACTTCTGGTGGATTTGTGATGCTGAACTATAATCCATTTATACTTCCCGCTGTGCATAGTTTTGGCAGCGGCAAGAGTTGCATCGAACCTTTCTATGTAAGGCTTTGCCGCTTCCACGCCTGCAACGTATGCTGATGTGTTCAGTGCAACAAAGAGAATGTTGTTGTATAGATAAAAATAATTGCCATAGTTTTCTTCTGAAAAATTTTGCTCGTTTGGCAAATTGAAATGGTACTGGAAAATTTGATGCCTATCGTGGTTGCCTACCGATGGAGCTATTGGTATGCTTCTGAGTGCGGCAGGCGCAAAGAAATTTTCATATAGTTTTTCGTTAGAGCCATCATCAACCTGATCGCCAGTACTTAAAATAAAATCCACTTTTGCCACGGTAATTTTCTCAACAGTGGTTTTCCAGCCAAGAGCCACGCTTCTGTCGGGACTGAACCAGATACTTTCAGGATCTTGCTCACCTGTGGTGAGCTGCGGGTCTCCTATCGCAGCAAATTTGAATGTTTCTGTTTGCGGAGTTTTGTATTTGTATTCCACACTCCACTTGATACTGTCGTTAGATACCCTATAAGCATATTCTGTATTCGGTTTTAAATATTTTGCCATCGCTTTGTGAAAATATTTACCTTCGGATGCTACCCCCGATATTCCTCTTTTTGTTAAAAAAATCGTGCCATTCTTAGTAATGCGCACAAAGGAATTTTCGCCGCTATCAGAATACCAGGCAAAATTGACTTCTGCAATGGTGGAACCTGGCGTAAGCCCAAGCATTTCTGGCACAAATTCCATCTCTTTGATAACTGGTTCTTTGTTATTATCATTATAGCACGTAGCCATAAGGAAAGCGAGAAACATGAGGAGGAATTTATTCATAAGAATTAATATATAAAATCTATATTACCGTAAGGTATGTTTCTTGTTTTCACCATTCTTTTGGTAGCAAATGGTTTTGCCGCAGGCTGGTACTCCAACGGACCAGGCTTCGAAAAATGTTATGGACCAGAAAATGGAGTTTTGGTTTGCCGCGAAATTTACAAGGAGTCAGATAATTTTTGCTACGGCAAAGAAAGAGTTTGGGAAGGTTTTATAAGAGAGCGGATAATGTACGATAGAAACTGGAAAATGGGCTGGTACGATAAAAAATTGGTATTTGTAGCAAACCTTAGCCGCAAATGCGAATATCACGGATGGGCAAGGCGGCGACTTGACAATGGCTCTTGGCAGTGGCAATGCTACATAAATAACCGCGAAGCAAAAGATGAAGATTGCAAGGGATTTACCAAGCACTAAAATTTAGCTGAGAAGCAAACTCTGCGCTCTGGCTATGAGGTATTTGCAGTCTTCTATATCTTTGTATTCCTTTTCCAATTCACGGTAAAATTTGCGGGCTTCGCCATTTTTCTCTTGAGAAATCAAAACGCTTATGAGATACACATAAGTTTTTGCTAGTCGCAAAGTGGAATAATTTGATTTGTTATCCATTATTCCATAAAGCCAAGCTAGAGCCGTATACATATGATTATCTATGTCTGTATCTTTAAGCGCAAACTTGCACATCATAAAATTGCTCACAACTATGTCAAAACCATCTGTTGTTTGTTGTTCGCTCATGTGCTTCAAGTTGAATTCGTTGAGCAACCAGGAGAGGTATGCTGCGCCTTTCTCCCTAGGTATTCTAAAGAAAGCGTCTTCGTCTGCACCGGTTTGCTGCATTGCCAAGTTGCGCCTCAAGGCAGCCGCATTAGAAAGCTTGGCTCTGTTTTCTGGCGTTAAATGAGATTCATAGCGCCCTTCTGGAAAAACTATAGTGAACCAATCCAATCTTGTGGATGCATAAAAACATTTTGGGCAAACAGAAACCTGATAAACAGAAAAATCTATTGCATTTGGATCTGTTGCATCTGGCTCAAATATGGGAACAATCTCCGAATCGCTCCATTTTTGCCTATAATAATTCTCATCCACCATAAAGCCAGCTACATTATCGTTGTTGCAAAGCGGACAAATCATTTTTAATGTGCGGAAATGACCTTTGCCTTCTGCCAGCCTGAAAAAAGTCCTGTTCAATTCGGGATTTATTTCGTGGAAATCACGCTCAAATTCCACTATCGTGGAATATACCAAAAATGAATTAACGCTTTTCAATTGTTCATTTACTTCTGGCGTTCCACCAAAAAATGCGATTTTACGATTTTCTTTGCTCAACTGGTCGTATATGTTTTTGAAGAACACCACAGCAGAACCGTCTATGCGTTTTGTGTTCCGCAAGTCAAAAGCCATATCCAATTTGGTATCTTTAATTTCATCCATTAAAAATAATTTATATTTAAGCACTTGTGCAGAAGTAAATTCTTGCCCTGCGTCATAACACATATAGTGTCCGCGGGTTTGTTTATGTAGGCTCATAAGTAAAAGAAAATGTAGAAAATTTACGTGAGAGGCAAAGGAATATTAAACCTTCCATTGCTGGCTATGGCAGTATAACCCTCATATATAGGATGCAAGGGTTCGCCTTTTGTAGAAAAAAGCTCTTTTTCGCCTTTTAGCGTTGAAAATACCCCTCCGGCTTCGGCAAAAATAAGCGGATAGGGAGCTATATCCCAAAGCGATACCACAGGGTCCATCATAATTTCTGCCTTGCCGCAGGCAACTTGGTAATAACCAAAGCAATCTCCCCAGCCGCGATACAGTTTTGCATTTTTGCGAATGCCAGCAAACCACTCGCCATAGCCTTTGGTCTCAATGGTGTTTATTGTTCCAGAAAGCACAATGGAATTTTTGAGTTCAATTGTATCAGAAACTTTCACGGCACGACCATCGTCTGCAAAAGCGCCACCACCCTCGGTAGCCCACACCTTGCTGTTCAGCGCGGGGAGCTGAATTAAGCCAACAATGGGAGTGCCTTTTTTTAAAATTGCAATTAGCGTTCCAAACAAAGGAACTCCGTAAATAAATGATTTTGTGCCATCTATGGGATCCAGTACCCATTGGTACTCAGCATTTGGATTTTCCCCTCCGAATTCTTCGCCTATAAAGCCGAATTCTGGGGTTTCTTTTTGCGCAAAATTTCTCACAAGTTCTTCGGTTTTTTTGTCTGCAATGGTCACAGGAGTAGCATCTGCTTTCCACTCAACGCTCAAGGCGGTTTTCCAGTGTTTGAGAATTTCATTTTGGGCAATGCTCCCAGCTTGCAGAACTAAAGATAAAAGGTCTTTTTGCATTATACTATATCTTTTCCTTTAAGCCGCATATTCAGCATTAAGCCAACCAAAATCATACAGGTTAAAACAAATGAACCTCCATAAGACAAAAACGGCAATGGAAGCCCCGTAACCGGCATCCAGCCTATAGTCATAGCCACATTTACAACAGTGTGGAAAAATAAAATTGTGCAAGCTCCCGCAACCACCAAATTCACAAATCTGTTTTCGTGCAATCTGCATATCATTATGCCTCGCCAAAGCAAAATAAAAAACAGAACCAAAACCACAAAGGTGCCCACAAAGCCGAACTGCTCGCCCAAAACGCTAAAAATAAAATCTGTGTGCTCTTCTGGCAAGAATGAGAGATTCACTTGGGAACCTTCCCCATAGCCCTTGCCAAACATGCCGCCGCTGCCTATTGCCACTTGCGACTGTATAACTTGGTAACCCTCGCCTTTAGGGTCTCGCATCGGATCTACAAATGTGAGTATGCGGCTTCGCTGATGGTCTTTCATGGAGTTCCAAGCCATTTGGCTAGCATAACCTGAACCTATATCCAATGCCATCACAAAAATTATTATCCACAGCGGGAATTTGAATTTTATGGAAACAAAAAATACGCTTATTATGAGCAAATTCCAGTAAAGAGGAGAAACAGCAGAAAATATAACGCTTGCAATTGGACTTATAAGCAAAAATAAGTCCACCATGCGAAAGCCAGCCCAATAAAACTGCACTATGGTCATAGCGGTAAAAACCAAAGCCGTGCTTAAATTTGGCTGCTTTAAAACCAACAAAAATGGAACTATAAACAACAAACCGGGAACAATCAGTGTTTTTGGCTGCTCAATGCTAATTCTATTTTTTGAAAGCCAAAGGGAACTGGCAAGCAAGTAGGCAATTTTTGAAAATTCCGATGGTTGAAATCTGAACCCTGCAATATCAATCCAGCGACCAGCGCCTTTTGAAATATGCCCTGAACCAGCAACGAAAACTAGGGCAACAATTGCAACAAAATATGCTATCCATGCAATATTTTTCCAAAACGTTGCAGGCATGAAAACTATAACGACTGCTATTAAAGACCCAACCGCAAAATGAATAACCTGCTTGAACCAGTCAGTTTTATACCAAATTAAATCTGTATTGCTAGTAGCGGAATACACGAGCGCAATCCCTATTCCTATAAGGGCAAAAAGAGAAGTCATAAACAGCCAATCTATTTTTTTCATTTTGCCTCTTCTGGATTAAAATATGCATCTAAAATTTTTTGCGCTATTGGTGCAGCCATAGCACCGCCGCCACCTGCATTTTCCAAAACAACGGAAACTGCTATTTCTGGAGCCTCCAAAGGTGCCACCGCAGCAAACCATGCGTGCGTTTTATCTCCATGCGGATTTTCTGCGCTACCAGTTTTGCCACCAACTTTAACACCTGGAACAGCCGCGCGGCGTCCTGTTCCATGCGGAGCATTAACAACCTCATCCATGCCTTTGAGAACAAGGTCTCTAGCTTTGTCCGAAACTTTCCCATCACTTATTTTTTCTGCTGCGAATTTTCTGAGCACTTCGCCTTGGGTATTTCTTATCTCTTTTAAGAAATGAGGTTTATACAAACCCTTTCCCCAAGCTATTGAACCTGCCATTGCAGCTTGCTGCAATGGAGTTACCAAAAGCGCGCCCTGACCTATGGAAATATTTAATATTTCTCCAGAGCTCCATTTCCAGCCTCTTCTCTCAAACCATTTTTCATAAGTGGCAGAATCTATCAAAAGCCCGGAACGTTCTCCCGGAATATCCACGCCAAGCACGGAACCTAAGCCAAAGCGCCTGCCTATTTCGCTAATCCTTTTGTTGCCCACATCCAAACCGAGCTGGTAAAAAAACACATCGCAAGATTCTCTAAGTGCACCCACCACATTCAATACTCCGTGCCCCTTTGCCTGCCAGCATTTTGCATATCTATTTCCAAACTTATAACCACCAGCGCAGGTTTTGAATCTTGAATGCTCCGATATCACATTGTATTCCAAACCAGCCGTTGCAGTGATTAATTTAAAAACAGATGCCGGCGGATACACTCCGCTTATGGCACGGTTTGTGAGAGGTTTTGCTGTGTCTAGGGCAACCGATGCCCAAGCCTTGTGAAGCTCTCTTTTTTCCAAAGAAAATATATTAGGGTCTAATGGTGGGCGGCTTACCATTGCATAAATTTCACCGTTTCGTGGATTAAGCACAACAATTGCTCCTTTTAGCCCGTCTGGAATGGCAGTTTCAGCTACTTGCTGGAGTTTCCAGTCTATTGTTGTCACAAGGGCATTTCCAGATATTGGTTCTATAAAAGGCATTCCTTCCACAGCTCCCATTTCACGCCCCATTGCATTTACCTCTACAAATTTGGAACCATTTTCTCCCCTAAATTCCTTTTCGTAGCTGAGTTCCAAACCCTTTTTGCCAATGCGATCTCCCATAACATAATGCTCGTTTTCTGGAAGCTCAAGTTCGGTTTCGGATATTTCGCTGGTATAGCCAAATATATGCGCGCCATGCGAGCCAAAAGGATAGTCCCTGCGAGATTCAACTAAAATTTCAATTCCCGGCAATTCTTCTGAGCGTTCTTCAAAAAGCGCAACTATTTCTGGCGAAGCATCTTCTATAAGCCTTTGGAACCTGAATTTCTGCCATCGTCCTCTTTCAAAAGAAAAAGCAAGTGAGGTGGAATCTAACAAGCGCCTTCCATTGCTATACGTTATTCTCAAAAGCCTATTGAAAACTGAATCTCTCATTTCTTTGGTTTTTAATCTATTATACAACAGTGATACTTGGTAAGAAGGTCTGTTGCGAACCAAGACTACTCCGTTGCGGTCTAAAATATATCCGCGGCTTGCTTTTATATTAACCTTGCGAATGCGATTTTCTTCAGCTCTTTTCAAATTGTTTTCGTATTCAAAATATTGCAATTGCAAAAGCCTTATTATTAAAAGGGTAAAGGCAATTGCGCATACGCACACAAACACGAGAGTTTTTAGATTCATCTCATGGCGCTGATTTTCTGTTTCTTGAGAGTTTGAGAGCATATCTTTTTCTATTTGTATATATTTATTTTCTTTTTTACCCCTAAAGACAATAAATAAAAGAAAATTACTCCTATGCTGAGGGTATATATGGCGTTTGGTCCAGAAGTGTAGATTATGGCTTGCAAAATTTCATCGCTCTTTTTTCCAATGGCAATAAAATATATTAAGTCTTTTATAAAATAAGCTACGGTGAGTACAATTATCTCTGGCAGCAAATTCAAATCTATGAAACTTTCTTCAATTTGCCCCACGGCAAAACCAATAACGCAATAAGCAAGCGAAAATGCGCCAAACCATTCAATAGGTCCATACACATCGCATAGCAAGCCAGAAAAGAAACCAAACAAGCAACCAGCAAGAGTGCCGTGCCTAAGCGCTGCTATAACCGTTAAAATAAAAAGAAAGGAAGGCTGCGCCTCCAATATTTGAATCTGCGGAACAATAACTGTTTGCAAAATCGCAGCCACAAAAAACAAAATTGAATATAAAATAAAATTAACCATACTAGTTTTCGTCCCACACAATCCAGTCCATATTTTTTCTAATAACAAAAACTTCTTCTAAAGATTCTATATGCTGCAATAATTTAATGTTTCCAAAACTTAAAACCTCAGAATCATTTTTATCTAATTTGCTAACAACGCCAACAGGTATTCCTTTTGGATAAATGCCACCAAACCCAGAAGTTACAAGAGTATCGCCTGGCACTAAATCTGCGTAACTTGAAACCTGAATTTGCATATCGCCGCTATTTCTTGAAAACACCATTCCTAGCACTCTTGAGCGCTGGGAAATAACGGATGTTCTTGAGTTTGGGTCGGAAAGGAGCTGCACCATTGAATGATACGGAAAAACTTTTGAAACCTTGCCAACCAAGCCGTCCACTGTAAATACAGGCATTCCATAAAAAATAGAATCTGTTTCGCCTTTATTTATCACAACTGTTGTCATATATGCACCTGGATTATGCCCTATTATCTGAGTTAAAAAAATAGGATAATTCCATTGATTCTCAAACAGCAAAAGTCTTTTTAACCTCTCATTTTCAATGGCATATTCCTTGGCTAAATCTATTTCCAGCTTTAGTTTTGCATTTTCCTTTTTTAGTTTCGTATTTTTTTCGCTAAGATTGCTTATGTGCAAAACATAAGAAAGAGTTGACTGAGGCAAATAAAAAACATTGGACAAAAGAAAATCAGCTATGTTTTGCTTATGTTTAACTTGTATAAACAGCATATAAAGAGACAGGCATATAAGCAAGGCAAAAACAGCCGCTCCTCGCGCCCATTTACATACTTTAATTATATATCCTATTAAATTCATTATACAGAAGAAGCCATAAGGACCTTGCAATTACGGTAATAATCTAAATTTTCCAAAATTCTTGCCGTGCCTTTGCAAACGCAGAGTGGAGCATCGTCTATTACGCTCACAGGAAGCCCTGTTTCGTGGCGGAGCTTTGCATCCAAGCCCCTTAGCAAGCTTGTACCACCAGCCATTATTATACCTTTGTCTAAAATATCGGCAGAAAGTTCTGGTGGAGTGCTTTCCAGTGCTTTTTTGGCGGCATCCACAATTTGGAAAACAGATTCGCTTAAAGCCTCTCTTATCTCTTCGCTTTTGATAACTATTGTGCGCGGAATTCCAGCAGCCAAATCTCTGCCCTTAACTTCCATTTCAAGCTCTTTTTCCAGCGGAAAAGCGGAACCTATTTTCTTTTTAACATCTTCTGCTGTGGACTCTCCAATCAAAAGCCCGTGGGTACGCCGCAAATAGCTCACAATGGCACTATCCATTTTATCGCCGCCAACACGCACAGAAGATTTGCAAACCAAGCCGCCTAGAGAAATAACGGCAACTTCCGAAGTTCCGCCACCGCAATCTATAACCATGTGACCAGAGGGTTCTGCAACAGGAATGTTCATGCCTATGGCTGTAGCCATAGGTTCTGCCACCAAATGAACTTCTCTAGCTCCGGCTGCCCTAGTTGCATCTAAAACTGCCCTTTTTTCCACTTCTGTTATTCCAGATGGAACTCCAACCACAACCCGAGGCTTAACTAAAAACAACGGGTATCTTTGAACTCGGCTTATAAAATACTGAAGCAAAGCTTCAACTAAGTGATAATCTGCTATAACGCCGTCTTTCATAGGGCGTACGGCAACAATTTCATCGGGAGTGCGCCCTAGCATTTTTTTTGCTTCGGCACCTATGTATGTAACCCTTTCGCTTTTTCTGTCCACAGCAACAACCGTAGGCTCATTAATAACTATGCCTTTGCCCGACACGTGGACTAGGGTATTGGCAGTGCCTAAATCTATGCCTATGTCGCAGGAAAACAATCCGAACATATAAATTCCTCTGTTAAATTGCCAAATAATATAGAAAAATAGCGAAACTTTAACTGCCAATGCGCTGAATTTCATCATCAATCTTTATCAAGGCACGGTCTCTGCTGGAGAAGTCTTGGGCTGTGATAAAGCTGGAAATCCCTAGGCTTTTTATTTTTTGGGAATATTTTTTCTTCAAAAAACTATTTATGCTACTGGCATCTGAAAAACCGAGAACCTCGGTGGAAATTGCCCTTGCTTCGTCGTAATTCACGGAACGGATTATTTTTTTGCATTCCATAATACACCAAGAAGACATGGAAAGCTCGTCCACCCCAAGCCCTACCAAAAGCAGGGTGCTCAATGGGTCTGCCGCCATTTCGCCGCAAACACTAACAGAAATACCCTCTTTGTGAGCTGCCTCAACCACAGACTTTATGGACCTTAATACTGCCGGATGGTGCGGTTCGTATAAAGAGGCTATTTTCCCATTAGACCTATCCACAGCTAGGGTAAACTGAATTAAATCATTTGTTCCAATGCTCAAAAAATCCACTCTTTTAGCTATTTCCTCAATAATTATAACCGCAGAGGGTATTTCAATCATAGCACCCAATTCTATTTTGGTGATGGAATGTCCCTCTGCCTTTAGCTCTGTACAGCATTCCTCGTAAATTTCCTTGGCTTTTTCAAGTTCGCCTATACTGGAAATCATAGGGAACATTATTTTCAAGTTGCCTCTACTGCCAGCTTCTATAAGAGCCTTCATCTGCTCCCTGAAAATATCCTTGCGGTCTAGGCAAAGCCTTATGGAACGCCAGCCCATAAATGGATTTGATTCAACCTCTGCACTCACCAAAGACAACATTTTATCGCCACCTGCATCCAAAGTTCTTATGGTAACCGGCAAAGGGTCTAACTGATTGACAACCTTGCTGTAAGCCTCTGCCTGTTCTTTCCTTGTTGGCAGAGCATTTCGCCCAAAGTAAAGAAATTCGCTACGGTAAAGCCCAACTCCAGAGGCTCCGAAAGAGGTTATTTCGCTTGCTTCTTCGTATCTCTCTATGTTTGCGTTTAATCTTATGTACTTTCCATCCATTGTTATGGGTTCCAAGTCCCTCATGGTGAAAAGCTCTAATTTTTGATTTTGAAAAACCTCTATTTGCTTTTTGTATTTGTTTATATCATTTTCATCGGGATTGATTATAACTATTCCATTGGTGCCATCTAGTATAAGCAAATCGTTTGATTTAACCGATTCCGATAAATTTCCAAGACCCATCACTGCTGGTATCTGCATTGAACGGGCAAGTATTGATACGTGGCTTGTTACGCTGCCAGAATCTATGGCAAGCCCCAAAACCTTACCCTTTTCAAAGTTCATAAGCATATTGGGACCTATTGAAAAACCTGCAAGCACGGATGCTTCTTCAATTTCTTCTTGCAAAGCAAAATCGCTTTCACTGCTGTTGAGGTATAGTAGCGTACGGTTGTAAATATCTTTTAAATCTTGAGCGCGTTCTTTTAATATTCCTTCGCTGTTTTCAAAATTCTCAATCAAACTTTGCATTTTAAGATGAAAGGCATAGCCAGCATTCCATCTCTCGTCTCTTATCAAAGAAATAACGCCGTCTATCAAGAGAGGGTCTTGCAAAATCATAAGATGCGAATCGAAAATCTCGGAGTCTTTTTTGCTAACCGTTTGAAGCGTTACATCGCGCAGGTTTGAAATTTCTTTTTTAACCTGCATAATTCCTTTGCGAAAAAAATCAATTTGGTTTGCCGTTCCTTCTCTTGAAATTTTATATTGCGAAACAACAACTTTTTGGCGAACAATCAGTTTTGTTTTTGCAATTACGTATCCGGGCGAGGCAGCTTGCCCGATTAACATTTTCCGTTGATTTGTTTCTTGTTTAGGTGGCATCTTCGTAGAATTTGTTTTTGAACAACTCCGTTAAGTCGTCCGCGGTTTTTTGCTCATCAGGTCCATTTATTATAAATTCAACTTCTGCACCTGGTTCAATTGCTAGCATCATTAAGTTCAAAATAGACTTTGCATTTACCTTTTGTCCGGAATACAAAAGATCCACTGAACTTTGAGCCGAGCTTGCTACATTGACTATATGCCCAGCAGGTCGAGCATGAATCCCTAGCGTGTTTTGTACTGTGAGTTTATGATGTATCATAGGTTTGTCCTTAAAAGAAACTGATGTTGATATCCAGACCGTCTTTTATTATAATGCGAAAAAGGCTGTCTGCTGAGTGTACTGTTGTAGATAAATCATCGTGCAGTTTGCGGTCGTTGAGCAATATGCCAAGCGTGTTGTTTTTGGATTCCAGTTTTTTGGTTAATGCCAAAACCCTTTGCACCGCAGTGTCTGCCTCGTATAGCAAAATATTTGTATTGCCGAGCAATCCGTTTGCATCTGCCACAAGTTTTTTTAGCGGTTCCTTGTTTTCGTCTAAAATTTCATTTACCTTTCTAGTTGCTCCCGACAAACTCGCTAAACTACCTTGCAAGGCAGGCTCTGCTTTTTGCACTAGGTTGCTCGCCTGGTCTTCAAGGTCTTCGGCTTTTTCCAAAATGCGTTTGAATCTATCTTTGAAATCCTGAGTGGCTAAGGTAGAATCCAGAATTGTGTGCGCAACATTCATTATTATCCTTGCGCTATCCAAAACTTCGCCCGCCATTCCCATAACTTCTGCTATGCCAGCATCAAAAGAACCCTTTATGGTATCGCCTGCGGAAAAATACTTTGTGGAATCACCGAGCAACATTCCAATTTGCCTCTCTCCCAAAAGCCCTATATTCTGCACCCTGATATCTGAATCCACTGGAATTTTAATATCGCTTCTAACAGAAACCCTCACCAAAACGCCATTCTTGTGCAAAGCTATGTTGTTCACCTTGCCTAGCTTTACCCCGTTTATTTTAACGGCATCGTCTTGGGCAAGAGTGCTAACTTGGTTAAAACGCAAATAATAGGTTAAAAAAGTTTCACGCGGATCTTTGTCGTTTAAAAAGAATATGCCAAAAATAAGGATTGCAATGGCTACAACTATTACAAGACCCACAATCAGATAAAGAGTGTGGTCTTTTTTCACAGAATAAACCTCTGGGTAAGCATATAGGTAGGGAATTTAGAAAATTTTAATCCTGTATACAACGTACCGAAAATAAGTGGATTTTATTGTTGCTGGCTTTGTACACACCATTATCGTTAAGGTTTATGTTCCAAATATAGGCATTTTTAGCCTGCTCTGTGGCACTCCACCAATTGCCCCGATAGCCAGCAGCGCGAAAATAGTAACGACCGCCAATTGAAATGCAAAGACCTCCCAGCGGGGCAAAAAAAACATCTTCGGATTTGAGATATTTTGTCAACTGGGTCCAATCGGCTTCTGTTGGCAAATGCCAACCATTTGGACAAGCAGTTTTAGCCGTTGCCCAATTATAAAGCCTACCGTATTTTTGGCAGTAGCCTTCGTTGTTGCCATAACATTTGCTATCTTTTGCATCATAATTTAAATTCTCCGCCATCCAGGTTTGAGAGCCAATTTTTACGACTTTATATGTTTTGCCATCGCGAGAATCATAGGTACTATATTTCACTTTTACTTCCTCTGCCGGCATTCTTGCCTCTACTATGCTGATGGTTTTATATGCCTCACTGACCTTTGCTTTTACTGGCGGCACTACTGGCTCCGCAACCGATTTTATCTCTGTTTTTATTTCCGTTTCAGTTTTTGGTTCCGTTTCGTCCTCTTTTTTAGGGGCATCTTCAATTCTGGCTTTTGTGTTTTTGATTGCTTTATTTAGTTCCTCAACAGAACTTTTTTTCGTTCCATTTCCTTCAGTGTACTCACTATCAATGTACATATCATACGCACCATTCTCTATATAAACTCTAAAGAACTTTTCAGAATTATTTTCGCTCAAAGTAAAAATATAATACTCATTGGTATCAGTTTTTTTCCATTTTACAATGCGATATTTATATTTTGCTTTTGTATAAGAACGATAATTCATCACAAACACAGTAATGGTATCTTTATTTATTTCGTAGAATACGTTATCACTGTAAAGCCAAATCCCATAAAAATCCTTCTGCTCCACAGCATAAACCAAATTTGAAACTCCCACCAATGCCAATAAAAGCACTGTAAAAATTGATGTTTTTTGTACCATTCTAAACCCCGAAATTCCACCTTAAATGGTCATATATAAAATCATTTCCATTAAATTTTAGTCCAAAAAATTTCTCTATCTTTTCCAAAGAAAATAAAAATGGGTCGCTGCCCCATCCTTTGTCTTCTTCTTCAATAGTGGATTTTGTGTCTGGGCGCATTGAAATGGCTTGTTCGGCTATGCTTTTCCAGCTTATCCATTCTGTGCCAAGCCCAAAAAATATCTCTTCATTCAAATCGCTTTTAAGAACTGCGGAATATAGCATTGCAAGCTGCGAGGCGTGGATAAATTGAGTGCCATCGTATTTGGTTAAGCGAATAACTTGGTTTTCTCTCACTGCCTTTGTTATGTTGAAAAATCTGCGGTCGGGTTGGGTTACTCCGTCTGGAAAAGCCAATTGCCCGAATGTGTAGCCCGGGCGGATTATATTTCGCTTCATCTTTGAGTTTGCTCCAAGAACATAAGCCTCGCCTGCCGCCTTTGTTGCTCCGTATAAATCCACTGGATGGCAAACCATTTCTTCATTTGAATTGTGGCGAATTTTGCCGAGTGCCGCTGTGCTTGAAGTGTATATGAATTTTTCGCAGCCAGCATTTGCAGCAAATTCCAAAAGCTGAATGGTTGCTGTGGTATCTTTTGCGAGCATTTCAAGAGGCGTTTCGCCCCAGCCAAGCGCAATGTGAACGCAGGCATCGCAGCCTTCCAAGCCTTTTTTTATAGCCTCTGAGTCCAGCAAGCCTGCGTGGATCATTTTAACATTTTCGTGTTTTGCAAGGCTGGGTATTTTATCTGGATTTCTAGCTAAAATTTTTAATGAGTGCCCCTGTTCCAAAAATTCTTTTGCAACAAAATGCCCTATAAATCCTGTGCCGCCAGTTAAAAAGATTTTCATTTCAAACCCCTTTATTTGTTATGCAATTTTCCATCCATTCAAAGTAAGGGGCATAAGCTCCCACGCCCTTGAAAAATAGAATCTCTGGAAGTTCATAAGGATGCCTTTCCAAAATGGCTTTTTCCAAAGCCTCGTGGTGATAGGTAGGTGCTTTGCAAATTAACAGCACTTCGTTTTCGTCTTCTATTTTGCCCTTCCATCTGTAAATGGAATTTATCGGCATAATCTGAACGCAGGCTGCAAAGCGGCTTTCCACTAGTTCCTTTGCCATTTTTTTTGCGCTTTCCATATTCGGCATTGTGGTTGTGCACATCATCGGGTGAGACATATTTTTTCTCCTGATATAGCAAATATAGTAAGGTTTTAAACTTACTATATTCCCCTTATGCAAACTCAAAACGAATTTGTGAAGGTTAGGCTGGGAAAGCTGGCAAAAATGCAGGAACAGGGGTTGAATCCTTATCCGTATAAATTTTTAGTTACGTGCAATTCAAGTGAATTAAAAGAAAAAGCGGAAGAATTTATTGCAAATAATAAAGAAGTTTCTTGGGCGGGGCGCATTGTGCGCTATAATCGCAAGGGAAAAATGTGCTTTATGCACCTAAAAGATGCTCATGGGCGTTTTCAGGTTTTGGCGGTTTCAAGCGAACTGAGCGAAATTGAATATGAAGTTGTTAAAAGCATGGATATAGGCGACTGGGTTGGTACAAGCGGCATAGTTATGAAAACCAATAGCGGCGAATATACCCTCCAAGCTAAAAAAATCGAAATTATTTCAAAAGCTATTTATCCTTTGCCCATTCCAAAAGAAAAACGTGATGAAAACGGCAATGTTGTGATTTTTGACGAATTCAAGGATATAGAAACCCGCTACCGTGAACGCTACATAGACCTTGCACTAAACGATAATGTTAGAGAAGTGTTCCGCAAAAGAATGCGCATAATTCAATCCATAAGGGAATATATGCTGGAAAAAGGATTTTTGGAGGTGGAAACACCCACGCTCCAGCCCATTTACGGTGGTGCAAACGCTCGCCCCTTTGAAACGCACCACAATGCCGCAGACATGACCCTGTACCTGCGCATAGCTCCTGAACTCTATCTCAAACGCTGCATAGTTGGCGGTTTTGAAAAAGTTTTTGAATTCACAAAAAATTTCCGCAACGAGGGCATGGACAAAAACCACAGCCCAGAATTTTCCTCGCTCGAATTTTACGAAGCGTTCAGTGATTACAATGATATGATGGTTCATTTTGAAAATATTTGCGAAAGAGCTTGTATAGCTGCAAACGGAACAACCAAAATAGAATATCAAGGAAAGGAAATAGATTTCAAAACTCCTTGGACACGCCTAAGCCTTTACGAGGCAATTCAAAAATATGCGGGAATTTCCGTTGAAAGCCTCTCAGACGAACAACTTAAAACCGAGCTTGAAAAAAGGCATATAGAATTAAAAGGCTCCTGGTCAAGAGGCAGGGCAATTTTAGCTCTCTTTGAAGAGACCTGCGAACATGAGCTTATTCAACCCACCATAATAAAAGACATGCCAAAAGAAAGTGCACCGCTTTGCAAGGCTCATCGCAACAATCCAGATTTAATTGAGCAGTTTGAGCCATATATAAATGGCTGGGAAATTGGCAACGCATATAGCGAACTAAACGACCCTGTTTTGCAGAGGCAGCTTTTGGAAGAGCAGGTTGAGAGAGGGCGCGGCGGCGAAGACGAAACTCACCCAATGGACGAAAATTTTTTACACGCCATTGAATGTGGAATGCCCCCAACTGGCGGTGTGGGCATTGGCATAGACCGCCTAGTTATGCTTTTGACAAATCAGGCAACAATAAGGGATGTTCAATTATTCCCCTTGATGAAATAGAGGAAATTCAATTCTTTTATTTGCGGCTGGTTCCCATTTATCTGCTAACCGCTCGGGTGGCAAAGCCTCTAAACTGGTAGACATAGTTGAGAATTTTGCAGCGGCACCAAAACTTCTGGCAGCTTTTATTGCCGCATCACGCAGAGCATCTATATCTCCGGCTTCTGTTGGTATATCGGGGATAATGCCAATATTGTGGAATGTTGTTCCATCTGGATAATATGTTTGGAGGCATGTGATATATGCAAGCCCGCCCATATAAGTTTTTGTGTAAATTTGCCCTACCCCTTTTCCATAACTCGTTTGCCCTATAACAACCGTTTCGGGACGGTTATATTTCACGGCAGCGGTAAAACGTTCCGAGCAACTAGCAGAACCTCTGCTCATCAAAATAACCCATTTTGTATTTACCCCTAAACCCTCTTGCTTCAAGAAATCTCTGGCATAGTCATGCGAAGTTTCTATAACATTGCCTCTTTTTCTATCGCGATAGTGTTGCACGTCATAAACCAATTCGTTATTTAACGGAACCAGCTCTGCCGCCATTGCCGTGCAATGATTTATATTTCCGCCCGGATTGCCGCGAAGATCCATAATCGCCGCTCTTGCTCCCTTAATTTCTTGCAAAACATTTCTGAATTCAGTATAAGTTCCCTTTGGATTATTTGTATTTACCTTATATTCAGTGACTCTTATGAGTGGAATGCCGTCAAGAGAATCTAAATATACAGTTGGTTTTTGAACTTCCACTTTTTGCATAGCCTTCAAAGTTTCGATTTTACCATCGCGCAAAACCTCAAAAATAGTTGTATTTTCAAATGGATCATCGTTTTTCAAATAAGTCGAGTCTTCGGCAGCTAAAGCTAAGCCAATTAAAGAAATTCCGTTTGCAGATAAAAGCCTATCCTTTTTTCTCAAACCAGCAGATGCGGCTGGCGAAATAGGATAAACCGCAGAAACAATCAAAGTATCTAACGATTTCTCATAAATTCTCCTTTCAAAACCAAAAGAATAATATCTTTTTGTATTCTCAATATCGTCCACCCTATCATTATATTCTTCTGGCGGTAAATAGAATGTATATCTACTGCGGCAAACACCTGCGAAATTGGCTCCACAAAAATAATCCTCCAAACTCTCATACATTAAATCAACTTTCTTATACATTGAATCAACTTTCATGCTTTTATATTCTTCATATTCCTTTATCCTTTCTGGATGAAAAAAATACGCCTTGAGCAACAGATGATTTTGAAAAAGCTCTTGCTCATCACCTGAAATTTCCAATGTAGCCTCGCCACAGGCAAAAATCAACAAACCGCAAAATAAAAGAACTATACGCATATTGTGTAATATAGTAATTTTCTATCTTCCCCTATAATGCAAATATCCACCGTTAATTTTGTGCTTGGGGCAACCTCGATAAAACAGGTTCCTAAAGATGGAATTCCGCAGCTTGCATTTCTCGGTCGTTCAAATGCTGGCAAATCCAGCTTGATGAATGCTCTTTTGGGAAAAAATATTGTGAAAACCAGCGGCACTCCGGGAAAAACACGCGAAATAAACTTTTTTTTGGCTGAGAATTCTTTGGGAAATTCCTTTTACTTTGTGGACTTACCAGGCGTGGGCTATGCAAAAGTGAGTATAAGCATGAGAGATGATATGGCAGAGCGCATAAAAAACTATGTGGAAAAAGCTAAGGACTTGAAAGGCATAGTTTATTTGATAGACATTAGGCACGGCGGGCACAAAATAGATTTTGAAACAATAACTGGAATAAAAAACTCTGGAACACCAATCCTTTTAATAGCAAGCAAGGCAGACAAATTAAATCAAGGAGAATTCATAGCCGCAAAAAAAAAATTAAAGGAAAATTTTGGCTTGCCAGAATTTCCGCTTTCAACCAGCGCAAAAACAAAAAAGGGCATTCCAGAACTTTGGGAACAAATAAATGAACTCCTCTGCTTCTAATTTTTCAATGCCTGGGCGTACAATAAGCCGAGTGGGGTTCTTATTTTTGCAATCGCACGTAGGTCAGCTATTATCCTTGTTCTTCCTTGCAATACGTTCATTTTTTAACGATAGGGGCAACCGAAAAATAGATATTGAGCAGATAATTGCACAAGTGTTTAGCATAGGTGTAAAATCTTTGCCTCTCATTTTTATAGTAGGAACAATTTTAGGAAGCGTACTGATAATAAACACCGCAGGCTTGGTACCAAAAAAAGGGTTTGGAAATTTCTTTGGAAACCTTATGGTGATAGCTATAATCCGCGAGCTGGGACCAATTTTAACGGGCTTTTTGATAGCTGGCCGCAGCGGAAGCTCCATAACAACGCGCATAGCGAGCATGAAGGTAAATTCGGAAATAGATGCTTTGGAAACTCTTGGCATTAATCCTATGCGTTTTTTAGTTTTGCCAGCACTTATCGGTTCAATTTTAGCCATGCTTATCGCAAATTGTTTTTTTTGCATTTCTGCCATCGGTTCGGGTTTTTTAGTCACAAAAATTGCAACCGTTCTTTTGGAAGGATATTTCAAAGCGCAACTCGAATGGAGTTCCTATTTCACATCAATTTTGGTAGCATTAAAACCTATTGATTTTATAATGGGCTTTGTGAAGCCGTGCATATTTGCCGCTATAATAGCAACCAACGCTTGCTTTTATGGAACCCAAATTAGAAAAGACCAACGCGCTGTGCCAATAGCCACTTCTCGCTCAGTTGTTAGTTCTTTTATCTTTATAGTAGCAAGCGATTTGCTGCTCTCTATAGTTTATATATTGGATTATATAACCAGTGTAAACTCAGTGATTTAATATATTGGCATGCTTTTATCAACATCTCTAGCCCAAGCATTGAGGCCGTCTTGCAGGTTCATCAATTTGCCTTTGTAACCAGCTTCCTGCAAAGCTCTTATACCTAAAATGCTACGTTGACCTATTTTGCAGAGAAATACCGCGTCTATAGATGGGTCAAGTTCATCCATACGCCTTTCCAACTGACCGAGAGGCATTATTATGGCATCTGGGAATTTTACAATGGCTCTTTCATGGGGTTCGCGAATATCTATGAATTGAATTTTATCTCCATTGTCCATGCGTTTTTTTAGCTCAATGGCGGTTATGGTATCTATGGGTTTGCTCTCTTGATTCTTTTTTAAGCCACAAAACTGTTCATAATCTATGAGTTCGTGAATGGTTGGATTTTTTCCGCACACGGGGCAGTCTGGATTTTTTTCGAGTTTTAATTCGCGGAATGTCATGCGCCATGCGTCAAATAAAAGCAAACGACCAATTAAAGGTTTTGCTCCGCCAACTATGAGTTTTATTGCCTCTGCCGCCTGTATGGTTCCTATAATACCCGGCAACACGCCCATAACTCCGCCCTCTGCGCACGAGGGTACAAGTCCGGGTGGTGGTGGAGTTGGATAAAGGCAACGGTAACAAGGACCCTCTTTGGCACCAAAAACGCTCGCTTGCCCATCAAATTGAAACACCGAGCCGTAAACATTGAGCTTGTTTAGAAATACACAGGCATCGTTTACCAAATAGCGAGTTTGAAAATTATCGGTTCCATCTGCTATAATATCGTAATCCTCAAAAATATCCAATGCGTTTTCGCTTGTGAGCATTGCGTTGTGAACCTTCACATTTATCATAGGGTTTATTCCCTTGATTCTGTCTTGAGCAGATGCTGTTTTTGGTCTGCCAACATCGCGAGTGCTGTGAATTATTTGCCGCTGAAGATTTGATTCATCAACAACGTCAAAATCCACCAAGCCTATTGTTCCAACACCAGCAGCTGAAAGATACAAGGCAAGAGGTGCGCCGAGACCGCCTGTGCCAACTATTAAGACTTTCGCTGCTTTTAATTTTTTTTGCCCTTCAACTCCAATTTCTGGCAAAAGCAAATGGCGGCTATAGCGCGCAATTTCTTCGTTTGAAAGGTCTGGAAAATCAGAGCCGCCAGCAATGGCAGGGACAAGCATCATTTCGCCATTTTCTTTTATAGGGGTGTTTAATCCCTGCAAGTTGTTGATATTTGTTCCATCAACAAATAGGTTAATAAAATTGCGAAGCTGACCGTCTTCTGCAAACAGATGAGCTTTAAGCGCAGGATGAGCCTCCGCAAGTGCCTTAATAGCCTCGCCAGCCGTGCTGCCTTCTACTTCCACCTCTGCATTGCGTCCAGTAAATGCCCTGAGTGCATAAGGAATGAGAATTTTAGTCATGGTTTGAAAAATAGTAAAAAAGAAACACTATGTAATTTTTCTATCGGAGTAGCCGGATTCGAACCGACGACATGCAGCTCCCAAAGCTGCCGCTCTACCAGACTGAGCTACACTCCGTAAAACAAATCTATGCCTTGCCAAAAACCACAACGCTGTTATGCCCGCCAAATCCAAATGAATTTGAAAGAGCATATTCAAACTTATGTTCCACCGTAGCACCTCTGCAGCAATCAAAAGGTATTTCGGGGTCTTGGTTTTCCAAATTCAGCGTTTGGTGCAATTTTTGGTCTATTAAAGACTTAATAACAACAATGGCTTCCATGCCGCTGGCTGCTCCTAGCATGTGACCAGTCATGGATTTTGAACTGTTTATTTTCACATTGTCTATTTTGCCGCCAAAAGCTTTTAAAATTGCTTTGCATTCGGCAACATCTCCCCTTGGAGTGCTTGTGCCGTGCGTATTCACATAACCAACTTGCAAAACATCTATGCCAGCATCTTTAAGTGCCATAGCAGTTGCCAAATTAACACCTTCTCCATCTTCCCTCGGCGCACTCATGTGATAAGCATCGCCGCTCATGCCATAACCTGCAAGCCTAGCCAAAATTTTTGCACCTCTTTTTTTTGCGTGGCTAAGGGATTCCAAAATCAAAATTCCAGCACCCTCAGAAAGCACAAATCCATTACGACCCGCATCAAAGGGGCGGCTTGCTTTCTCAGGTTCCTCGTTTCTGGTTGAAAGAGCTTTCATAGAAGCAAAGCCAGCAAGCCCAATTGGGCAAACAGCTTCTTCTGTACCACCAGCTATCATTATATCTGCCCTTCCAAGGCGAATTTGGTCTGCGGCGGTGATAAATGAATGGTTAGATGTTGCGCAAGCCGAAACAGGACTCCAATTTGGACCCATCCAGCCTGTGCGAATTGCTATTTCTCCAGCAACCATATTGGCTATCGCCTGCGGAACAAAAAAAGGCGAAACTCCGCGAGGACCTTTTGTACCCAAATTCACAGAACTTTCATAATAAATTTCCATGCCACCCATGCCAGAACCCACAACTACTCCGGCTCTGGTCACGTCAACAGCAGTTTTAGAGTCTTCTATGCCAGCCATTTTAAGGGCTTCTGTTGCCGCATAAACCGCATATTGAACACTTCTGGAAAGTCGTTTGCTTTCGGGTGGAGGCGTAAATTCCCTAACTTGCCCAGCGAATTTAACAGGGTAAGCTCCGGTATCAAAGCGGTCAATAACCCCTACGCCAGACTTACCCGCTAAAAGGTTATTCCACAACTCATCTGCTGTGTTGCCTAAATCGGTAACACAACCCATTCCTGTAACTACTATCTCTTCCATAATCGGGAGTAAATATAGAAAAAATTTTCGTGCCTGTCCAAAAGCTTTGCTAAGAAA
>JAITFP010000074.1 GCA_031281275.1 Candidatus Fibrimonadaceae bacterium | reverse complement strand
ATGAAACGGCTCTTTCCGAGCATTCCTGAAAATCACCCTGCAATGGGCAGCATACTTATGAACATAAGCGCAAATATGCTTGGGCTAGACAATGCCGCCACTCCACTTGGATTAAAAGCCATGAAAGAGCTTCAGGAATTAAATCCTAAAAAAGATACAGCAAGCGATGCTCAGGTTTTATTTTTGGTTTTGAATGCGAGCGGATTAACCCTGATTCCAGTTAGTATAATGACTTATAGAGCAAAGCTCGGAGCGGCAAATCCTGCAGACATTTTTTTGCCTATTTTATTTGCAACATTTTTTAGCACAGTGATTGGTATTTTGGTTACAGCCTTTTTTCAGAAAATTGAAATAAAAAATGTGATTTTTTTGTCTTGGTTCATTGGTCTCTCTGCGGCGGTGTTTGGAACGCTGTGGTATTTTTCCACGCTTTCGGCAGAAGAAATGGGCATTGCCAGCGCGTTTTTAGGCGGCATAATTCTGTTTGCTATAATAATGTTCTTTTTAACTTTGGCGGCAATAAAAAAAGTTATGCCCTTTGATGCTTTTGTTGAGGGGGCAAAAGAGGGTTTTTCCACCGCCGTTATGGTTATACCATATTTAATAGCGATTTTAGCGGCAGTTGCGGCATTCAGGGCAAGTGGTGCAATGGATTTTATTATGAGCGGAATAGTAGCGGGTTTCAATTTTTGCGGCATTCCCGCAGATATTGTGCCAAGCCTTCCAACTGCGATTATGAAACCTCTTTCGGGTAGCGGTGCACGGGGCATGATGGTGGATGCAATGCAACAATATGGTGCAGATAGTTTCGCAGGTCGTTTGAGCTGCATGTTCCAAGGCACAACAGACACAACATTTTATATTATAGCGGTGTATTTTGGCTCGGTTGCAATTCGCAAAACCAGACATGCGGTTTTTTGCGGTCTTGCGGCAGATGTAGCCGGTGTTATTGCGGCAATAACCATTGCATACATATTTTTCCCTCCTTGAACAAATGGATATCTCATTACATCTTAAAAACTATCTGCGTTATTTGTCTTTGGAAAAAAATTTATCAAAGCAGACTATAAGCAGTTACAAAGCAGACTTAACCTCCCTGTGCGAGCAAGCCGAACTTTCCATAGAGAGCATAGATTTATTTTTGGACGAAAGAGCCAAAGCCTTTGATTACAAACCATCTTCTTTGGCACGGCATTTTTCTTCTCTACGAGGATTTTTGAATTATTTGGAAGAGAGAAATTTGCTCGGATTTTCACCGGAGAATTTGTATTCCGCTCCACATTTAGAAAAATATTTACCGCAATGTTTGAGCATAGATGAGGTTGCTGCTATTTTTGAAAACATAAACCCAAATGATAAATTTGGAATGCGAGATATTGCCCTGCTAGAACTTTTATATAGCGCGGGGCTTAGGATTAGCGAGGCTGTTTCGTTGAAATTGGAGCATATTCAGTTGGACAACGGCTGGCTAACTCCTGTTGGCAAAGGCAATAAGCAGAGATTGGTTCCGCTATCCGGCAAGGCAAAGGTTAATTTGGAGGCTTGGCTCAAAATTTGGCGGCAACAATTAAAGCCCAAAACAGATACCGTGATTCTCAATTTCCACGGAAAAAAACTCACAAGGGTTGGGGCTTGGAAAATAATTCAGATACGTACCGCATTTCTTGGCAAAAAGTCAATTAGTCCGCATTCATTGAGGCATTCTTTTGCAACCCATTGCCTAGCAGGTGGAATGGATTTGAGAATTTTGCAGGAGCTACTCGGTCACGCGAATTTATCTACTACGCAAATTTACACGCATTTGGATAATTCTTATTTGAAGAGCGAGCATCGGCATTATCACCCTAGGGAGAAGAAAGGGGTTTAAAGTTTAGCACACGTGCTAAACTTTTCTATATTTATATAAAAGTTTAGCTTATGGACAAAATATGGAAAATGACGTTATACAGAGAAAAAGGTATTCCGATAAAATAAAACCCTTTATCGGAAAGCAAATAATAAAAGTACTCACTGGTCAAAGACGAGTGGGCAAGAGTTATGTTTTGAAGCAAATAATAAAGCAGATAAGGCGGCTTGACAAAAATGCGAATATAATTTATATTGACAAGGAAGATTTACTGTTTGACTTTATAAAAACCGCAGAAGATTTGAATAAATACATAAAAAGCAGAGCAGCAGATAAAAGCAAAAATTATGTGTTTATTGATGAAATTCAAGAGATAAAAAAGTTTGAAAAGACAATGCGCAGTTTGCTTAAAAATCCCATATACGATTTATATTGCACTGGAAGCAACGCGAATTTTTTATCCAGTGAAATTTCAACTTTTTTGAGCGGCAGATATATAGAAATTCCAGTGCACAGTTTGTCGTTTAAGGAATTTTGTGAGTTTCACAATTTGCAAAATGATAAAAATACTCTTTTTAAATATCTTAAATTTGGCGGTATGCCTTATTTGAGGCATTTAGAATTGGAAGACGAAATAGTTTATCAATATTTAAAAGGTGTTTACAGCACGGTTATATATAAGGATGTGATTGCAAGAAATAAGATTCGCAATACTGCGTTTTTGGAAAATTTGGTTCTGTTTTTGGCGGATAATACGGGGCAATTATTTTCAGCGAAAAAAATAAGTGATTATCTAAAATCTCAAAAAGTGAGTATAGCCGCTTCGCAGGTTATAGATTATTTGAATAAATTAGCCAATGCCTTTTTTATACACAGAGTTAAACGTGAGTCCATTGTTGGTAAAAAAGTATTTGAAATAGGAGAGAAATTTTATTTTGAGGATATTGGTCTAAGAAATGCAATTTTTGAGTACAAGCAAACAGATATTGGTAAAATAATGGAGAATGCTGTGTATAATCATTTGCTTTATTGCGGTTATGATGTTGCGATAGGTTGCGATGGCGATAGGGAGATTGATTTTATAGCGAGAAAAAAGGGTGAAAAAATATATGTGCAAGTTTGCTATTTATTGCACGATAGCAAAACCGTAGAGCGTGAATTTGGCAATTTGGAGAGGATAAAGGATAATTACCCGAAATTCGTTGTGTCTATGGATGAATTTTCTGGTAATTCAAGAAATGGAATAAAGCATTTTAATTTATTGGATTTTTTGGCGAGTGATTTATAATCGCAAATTCTTTTTCATTTAATCTTCTATAGCTAGGGGTGAGTCCGGTTCAGTGGGTATAGCTAACAAAAACCCCAGCTTGCAACAAAGAACTATTTTTAGGCTTAGTCCAAATCTCATCATAGTGAAATTTTGTGCCAAAGGTGAATTTTTCTATTCTCAATAAATTTAATTTTAAACGTGCATTCCAGCCAAATTCAGATTCATTTGTAGAAAGCATATAATTTTCTGCATTTTTGGTTGCTTTTTTGCCTCTTACAGTAGCTAGGCTTATTCCAATGCCAGCGGCAGCATATTTGAATAATTGCTCCGAACTTTCAATGCCTGTTCTGCCTATAAATTGGTACAATCCATAAAAATCTTTGTTCTCTTTCAATTTCAGATAACTGAATGCGGCTTGCAAATACAAGCTGGTATAATCTGAAAGTCCATAGCCCAATTCCGCTCCTACATAAGGAGCAGTTTTTATTTGTTTGTTCAGTTTGCCGGGGAAATAATTTATTCCAGCGTCTAGAGAAATAGCGTAAATTGTCTGAACCAGAATTTTCAGAATATTCAATTTTGGATTCTCCGTAGTTTGGCTATGAAGAATTTGTCTATTTGTGGCGAGTCGGTGAATATGGATTCTTCTTGGGTGAAGGCCAAGTTGTCTTTTAGGAATTTTTCTATTACTTCTGTGCTTTCTTCTTTTTCTTGGCTGCAAACCGAGTAAATTAGAATTCCGTTTTCTTTAACTGAGACAGAAGCTCCTTGCAAAACTGCCAACTGTTTTTTTGATAGTTCTGAAACTTTTTCTTTTGAAAAAGTTTGGAGGGCTTCTGGTCGCCTTGAGATTACGCCCATGTTTGAACATGGGGCATCAACAATAACGCAGTCAAATTTTTGTGAAAAAGGTGGGTTTTCTGCGTTGGCTAGAATTATGTTTACATTTTTCAACTTCAAGCGGTTTTGCAAATCTAATAGTTTTTCTGCTCTTTCTTCGTTACAATCAGAAGCGATAAAAAAAGCTTTTGGATTTTCCTCCGCGAGCATAGCGGTTTTTCCGCCAGGGGCGGCGCAAGCATCCCAAATCTTGTGTCCGGCTTTTATTTCGCACAGGCTTGCCATGAAAAAAGAGGCTGGGTTTTGGAATGAATAAAAGCCTTTTTTGAACATAGGATTTTTTAGAGTTTCTCTTGTGTTTTCAACCAAAATGAATTTGTTAAATAGAATTTCTGGGTCTTTCAATTCTAATTTTGCTATGACTTCTTTAATATTATTTATTTTTTGCTTATTTACTCTTATCCATTGAGTCGGAGGTTTTGCTTTTTCGATGTCAAAAATCACATTATTCTTTTTTTCGGCAGTTCTCAAAACTGCATTTATAAATTTTACAGTATGCCCATTTAACCTCATATACTTTGCCAAATTTACCGCAGAACTTACAGCGGCATAAGGGGGAATGCGGGTGTGCAATAATTGGTAAAGGGAAATTTCCAGTATTGTTCTGCAAGGCTCTTTGGGGAGGTCTCGCATTAGAGTTTTTAACATTTCGTCCAGTTCAGTTAGCAAGCGGCAGGTTCCAAGCGCAATTTCGTAAGCCAATGCTCTGTTGTGCTGAGGCAGGTTTTCACAGGTTTGTTGCAAATTGTTTTGAACAAAGTCACCGCCCTTTTTCCAGTTCAAAAGAGCGTTCAATGCCGCTATGCGAGGTGAAAGTCCTTGTAAATTCATTTATAGCCTAGGGGTAATATAGAAAAAGCTAGCTGAAAATTTTTTATCTTTACATTGTGAATCTTTCTTCCATTCCTGGCTTTGGTCCCGCAAAAATAGCTGCATTAAAAGCAAATGAAATAATTACGCTTTGGGACTTGCTTTTTTATTTACCTAGAAAATATGAAGATTTGCGCAAAGCGACAAAAATAAGGGATATAAAAGATGACAATATTGTTGCTTTGGTTGTGCGTGTAGCTGAAGTTGGAATGAGCAAGAATGGGGTAGCTCTAGTGGTGAAGATTAGAGATGAAAGTTCAAGTATTGAAATGGCGTTTTTCCAAGCAAAGCATTATTGGCATAAAAAATTGAAAGTTGGAACTCGTTGGATTGTTATTGGCAAAAGAAAAATAGATGAAAGATATGGTTTGCAAATAACTAGGATAGATATGAGACCAATAAAAGAGAATGTAGAATATGTTGGAAATATAGAACCGGTTTATATACTAACAGAAGCGATGAGAAAGAGCGGAGTAACGAATAAACTTTTGATGAAAATATATATATGGCTTTTTGAGAAAAATTTATCGCTAATGTTGCCTCCAAATGAAAATATTTGCCCGCAAGATTTATTGTCGTATTTAAAATTGAATCCTATGCTTCATAATTTAAAAAAATTACACCTTCCTCAAACAATGGAAGAAATTTACGCAGCAAAGCAGGAATTGAAGATTTTGAATATTTTGCCGTTTTGTTTGCGAAAAGTGAGGCGGCGTAGGTTGCTCATAAATTCTGGAATTCCAAGAAAATTGGATTTGCAGAGAATGGACAATGCAAGGGAAAAATTGCCCTTTGTTTTGACAAGCGGGCAAAATCAGGTTTTGGAGCAACTCAAAAATGGCTTGGAAAGCAATTGGCAATACCATGCGCTTTTGCAAGGAGATGTGGGTAGCGGAAAAACCGTGGTTGCAATGCTTGCAATGATTGGAATTTGCGGTGCGGGTGGGCAGGCGGCTTGTATGGTACCAACGGATATTTTGGCAAAGCAGCATTTTTCCAGTATGGAGAAAATTTTTGAAAGCTTAGGCTTGCGGCTCGCTTTGCTCACAGGTTCCATTCCTGCAACAGAACGTAAAGAGGTTTTAGCTGGTTTAATAAATGGTGAAATTAATGCAGTTGTTGGTACACATGCTTTGTTTTCCAAAGATGTGGAATTTGGCAATTTGAGTTTTGTGATTATAGATGAACAGCATCGCTTTGGAGTAAATCAAAGAGAGGCACTTCTTGCAAAGGGTAATAAATCAGAATTACTGGTTATGAGTGCAACGCCCATTCCTCGCAGTTTGGCAATGACTTTTTACGGAGATTTGGAAATGTTGCTTTTGCGCGAAAAACCTCCAGGTAGGTTGCCAGTGAAAACAGAATTGAAAGGCAGAATGAGCCGCGAGGGAATGAAGGATTATCTTTACCAAAAATCCCTTGTTGATAATCGTTGCTATTGGGTTGTGAGCAGAGTTCAAGAAGACGAATTGGGAGAAGCGGCTTGCGTTGATGATATTTACAAGGAATTGAAAAGCTTTAAAGAGGACTGGAAAATAGCCGTAGTGCACGGACAAATGCCCGAAGCAGAGCGAGACGCAAACCTAAACGCTTTTGCCTCCGGCGAAATTTCCCTGCTTGTTTGCACAACGGTGGTGGAAGTTGGCGTTAACGTTCCGCAAGCTAATTTAATTGTTATAGACAAACCAGAAAATTTTGGTTTGGCTCAACTTCATCAATTACGAGGCAGGGTAGGGCGCGGAACTGAGCGTGCTTTTTGCATTTTGCTGTGTGAAAAAGATAACGATGCTTATGATAGGTTAGAGAAATTTTCACAGACAAATGATGGTTTTGAAATAGCAGAGCTAGATTTAGAAAACAGGGCTGCAGGGAATTTAGAAGGTTCACAGCAAAGCAAAGCTTGGATTTTTGACTGGGTACGTGACTTGCCGCTAATAGAGAGAATCATAGGCATCTCAAACGATATTTTAGACAACAAGGCAAATTTTTCAAATGAAGTGCAACAGAAAATCCAGAATTGGTATAATGATAAAGTGTTTGAGAAGATTGAGGATGGGGTGCATTAAAACAACTCATTCCAAGCCCTAACCTCCCTATTCCCCACAAGCAACCCTGCTCGCTTTCTAAAGATAGCCGCCGCCGCTATCATTGCACCGTTGTCTGTGCATAAATCTGGGGGCGGGCAAATTAAGTTTATTCCGTTTTTTGAGGCTCGCTCGGTTAAAAGTTCTCTGAGCCTGCTGTTTGCGCTAACACCACCGCATAATATGAGGTTTTCTACCTTGTTTTTCTTAGCTGCATTTACCGCTTTCAAAGACAAAATATCTGCTATGGCTTCTTGAAGGCTTGCACATATATTTGCAATGTTTTCTTCCACAAATTCTTTGCCTTTTGTTTGAACATAGCGGCTAACTGAGGTTTTTAAGCCGCTGAATGAAAAATCTAGAGAAGCTGGCTCGTTTAAGGCTCTGGGGAATTCGTAAAAATTTCTGTTTCCATTTTTTGCAAGCCTGCTGATTTCTGCACCTGCGGGGTAGCCAAGCCCAAGCAATTTTCCACTTTTGTCAAAAGCCTCGCCTGCCGCATCGTCTCTTGTTTTGCCAATAGAGGCATATTCAAATCCTGGTTTTAGCAAAACCAATTCCGTGTGTCCGCCAGAGACTATCAAAGCTATAAAACTCTTATCTGCTAACCACTCTCCTTTATCTACAATCGCAGAGCATATATGCCCCTCTAAATGGTTTATTCCATAACATTCTATGCCTAAATCTTTTGAAAGCCCTTGGGCAAAATTTGCGCCAACCAATAGCGAACCCATTAAGCCAGGGCAAGCGGTGAAAGCAATTTGCTCTATTTCTTCAATGCTCATATTTGCCTGCTCAAGTGCTTGTTCAAGCACAGGGACAATTTTTTCCAAATGAGCTCTGGAAGCAAGCTCTGGCACAATTCCGCCCCAGGCTTTGTGTTCGTCTATCTGGCTGTAAAGGCAGTTGGATAGAATTTCAATGGACTCTTTGTTTTCCCGCAAAATAGCGCAGGCGGTATCATCGCAACTGCTTTCAATTCCAAGCCAAATCATTGTGATTCATTTTCTACAAGGCGAAATTTTTCGGGAAGAATTTGCCAACTGGTAACAGTATGTGCAATATGTACCGTTGGGCTAAGTTCCTCTTCATTTTCAATGGAAAATCTTGAGAATTCAATATAGAGATTTATATCTTGTGCCTCTATTTTAGAGAGCAAATCTTTTCCTCCTGAAACTTCAACGTTGGCTTTTGAAGGAGAAAGAGAATAGGCACTTCGCTCAAAACTGCCTATTAAGCGCACAGGAATATCATAGAATATTTTGTGGTCTAGGGGTTCAATTTGAACTTGCAAAAATACAGTTGTATCTGCTATATCCACTATGGAGCGAAGTGCAGATAAATCCAGTTTTACTGGCAGTGAATTATTCCATTTTAAGTCTGTTATGGAAATTTCTTCGGTTGGAATATTCGTTATTTTTGCCACTGTGCTTCTCGCTCCAGAAATATAAACGGAGTCTGGCACAATTTCCGGTGTATTCAAAAATGTGAAACCGGGTGCGGCTTGGGTACGAACTTTGGATAGCACGGGTACTTTTTGTTCAATTCTTGTGTCCAATTCAACGCTTAAGGAATTTGTTTGTCTAATGCGTTGCATTTTAAGGTTTGGTATGCTGGGAGAAATAAAGTTTATCCTTTCGCCAGATATTCTGGAATATCCAAGAGGCATATTTTTTAAGTCAATTTCAATTCTTGCAGAACGATTTAATTTTAAGTGAATTAAACTTATTGCCCTTCCCTCTAATTGCACAGTTATTGTTGGAAGCAATGGATAAACGAGAGCCATATTATCTTGGAGATTTATAATTCTAACCGGCAATTCAATGTCGGCTTTTGCATCTTCTTTTGAAACCACGCCAAACCAAATTATGAAACCGCATAGCACGGATAAAAATTTCAAAGAATGCTTTACAAAGAATTCTTTTATTATTTCAAGCATCAGTAACCTTTAAGCAACACCTAGTTTCTTTTGATAAGAACTTAGTGATTCAATGGCATTTGTTAAAATGTGAATGAAGTCTTGCGCTCCTGCAGCCTTGAGTTCTTCGGCTTCTTTGGGGTTGCCGGCAACTATGCGAATTATGTTTGGGAATTCTTTTTCAAGAGCAGGGAAAATTTCCTTTGCTAGTTCCAAATATTCATCGTCTTTGGAGCAGAGAACAACAATTTGAGGGGTATTCTTTTTAACAAGCTCAATGCCTTCTTGGGCACTAGGAATTCCGTTGGTATCTATAACTGTGTAGCCTGCGCAGCCAAAGAAGTTTTTGATAAATGTTGCGCGAGCGAGCCTCATAGCCAAGTCGCCTGCTGTCCACAAGAATACTTTTGGAGCACTTCCAGTTTTTTTGGCATATTCCTCTGTTTGCAAACGAAGTTTCTCAAAAACTTCTGCACCACGCCGGATGCTCAATTTTTCAACTGTGGTTCCTTCACCCCCTTCGGTTTTGGAAGAATCATCGGTCTTTTTAATTTTATCGCTCATTTTCTCAAGCAAATTCGGGTATTGGTTTGTGCCAATAAACACTTCTCTGCGTTGCATTATCAGTTTTTCTTTTTGCTTTTGAGTTTCTGCGAGTTCTTTTTGAACAGAGCCGCTTAAAAGGGCAGCGAGCAAACCACCTTGGCTTTCAATTTTTTTGAACGCTTCCAAAGATTTTGAGGCAATTTGGTCGGTTAGGCTTTCTACATAATAAGAGCCAGCGGCTGGGTCTATAATTTTGTTGAAGCGGCTTTCGTTTTTGAGCAAGAGTTGAACGTTGCGGGCAATGCGGCAGCTGAATTCGTCTGGTGTTTTGAATGCGGCATCGTAGGGGATAACGGTTATGGAATCTGCGCCTGCTATGGCGGCACTCATTGCCTCGGTTGTTACGCGGAGCATATTCACATTTGGGTCAAATACGGTGGAATTCCACATAGATGTGCTTGCGTGTATTTTTGCAGTTCCAGTTACTCCATACTTTTTGAGTATGTTTGCCCATAAAACGCGGAACGCACGGATTTTTGCAATTTCAAGGAAATATCTTGAGCCAACGCTAAAACTAAATGTTATTTGGCTAGCAGCCTGCTCTGCGGTTAGACCTTCGTCTGTTAGGGCGTTCATATATTCCAAGCCTGCACTCAAAGCTATGCTGAGTTCCTGAATTATATTTGCACCGGCATTGTGATAAGGATGAGACTGAACTGTTATGGCATTTACAGCAGGGAGATTTTTAACAGCGAATGCAGCTGCTTTTGCAGCCTCTTTTAATATGGCATCTTTCGCAACACTTATTTTGCCTCTTTGAGCAAGTTCCGCCAGAGGGTCGTAAATTATGCCGCCTTTTGCGGATTTTGAGCATTTGGAGAGCATTTCAAGAGCTTGCAGTGCTCTGGTGCCAAAATTGAAATAAACAGGGATTTTGCTTAAATCTATGCCGTTTAAAAGAGCGTTAAAATCGTCTTGGCTTTGAACGTTTTGCCCCCTGATAACTCCGCATTTGCCGCAAATTCTGCTTTTAAAAGATAGAGCCTCTGCACCACGCTCCAAGGCATGTTTAGCGGCTGAGTTTGCGGCAGCAATATCTTGTTCGTAAATATCTTCCCTTATTTCCCAGTCATTATCGGTTTTTTTTGTGCCTCTTACAAAGGGGAACTCACCGGGGAGGTTGTTCAAGAGCCAAGATATGCCGTCTGTGTCTGACTTGCGGTAGTATGGTTTAACGGCAATGCCTTCCAATGTTTTCCAGACTAGTTTTTTTTCGTAATCTGCACCTTTAAGGTCTGCCTGTATGGTGGATTCCCACTCTTCTGTGGAAACATCTGGGAACTCTGCGAACAATTTTTCCTGGCTCATAAATCCTCTTTGAGGATTACTATTAAGGTATTGAGCCATTGCCGTATCGCCCATTTGGTTTGCTAGATCAAGTGGAGTATATGACTCACCATTGGAGTTAACATTGCTCTTAGCATTAACATTGGCTCCATGATGTATAAGGATTTTTGCAATTTCAACGTTCCTACCTGCTGCTGTATTCTTTGCTACTGCTGCTATATGAAGCGGTGTCATGCCATTGTCTTCTTTAGCGTTAACATTGGCTCCATTAGATATAAGAATTTCAGCAACTTTAATGTTACCGTAAGTTACTGCTATATGGAGCGGACTTAAACCACTTTGTTCTTTAGCGTTAACATTGGCTCCCATAGAAATAAGAACTTTCGCAACTTCAACATTCTCGTCATACTCTGCCGTCAAATGTAGCATAGTAAGACCAGCCTCGTTTGTGTAATTGATGCTAGGTACGTTAGCTTCAATAAATTGCCTTATATGCGTGGCAGATTGATTTTTGATATCATTGAAATTGAAAATATTTTCAGAACGCATATTCTTTCTCCTTTCTCGTTTAGAGAAAATATAGTAAAAAAATGTCCATTTACATAATTTTGTCAACAATTGTATGCCAAATAAGGGATTTTCAACTTTTTTGAGCATATTTCTGATATTTATAGCTATATTTATATGGTGAAACAACAACGAGGATATTTATGACCGACCAAGAATTAAAAGATTTAGTTGCAAGCCTTGCTGTGGAAAATAAGAAAACCGAGCTTATGATGCAAGAAACCACTCTCAAAATGCAGGAGACCGACCGCAAAATGCAGGAAACGGATAGGATGATAAAAGAACTATCCAGGCGAATAGGCGGCATAGATGAAAATCAAGGTTATCACGCGGAGCAGTATTTTCAAAATGCGCTTGCGGAAAAACTGACATTTGGCGGCATTAAATACGATGAAATGGTTCCTAACTTGACACATAAAGACCGTGACGGTGAAATAGAGTTTGACATAGCTTTGGTAAACGGAAATTCCATAGCCTTAATAGAGGTTAAAAGTAGGATACACCCTAAGTTTGTCAAAGAATTAGCGGAAAATAGAATTGAAAAATTCAGAAAATTTTTTCCTAAATACAAGAAATTCAA
>JAITFP010000069.1 GCA_031281275.1 Candidatus Fibrimonadaceae bacterium | reverse complement strand
AGCAAGCTATACATATCCTTGAAATAACCAGTGAAAGAACCCATCAAGTTTCCAGTTGCTACATTGTAGAGTTCCACCTTGATGGTCAAATCCTCGTTGAACCTCCCTATCCGCCCCTGAGCAACATAATCAGCACTAACCTTCCGCCCCAGCTCCGCAAGGCAGCTAGCCTCTTTGCACACCTTCACGGTGTTCTCCATTGACCCAAGAAAAGCAACTATGCTCTCTGTTGTCATCACCCCGAACCTATCGGCAGGCAGAACATTAACCGCCGTCTCTCTGAGCCTATCGGTCAAGTAAGTAAGCTCTGAAAACCCTATGGAATCGCGGTCATCCAAAGTATTGATAATGGCAACTCTCTCCTGTACCTGCCCATAAACAGCAAGAGCAAGTAATAGCAAAGTGAAAAATAGTTTGTTCATAACCGAGTAACATAGTAATTTATCGGAAGAAAATCTTTCTTAACTACTCTTTTAATTCCATCTCAAATTTACCCCCCCCTCTCTTATTCGTGCCAAAAGGCTGCCGCCCTTTAACTTGTGAATCCCAAGAGGCTCAGGCTTCCAATCATCTCCAACTTGTACCATAAAATCAAATTCCCCAACCAATTCTATTTCATAGACCTTGGATTTTTTCCCGCTTTCAATGCTGCCCGGAACTAAAATAATTTTTTGTCCGCTTTTTGAAACAATGCAAAAATCGCTAATTGTATCGCCAGTTAAATTTTCTACCCGTATGCGAGTTTCAGTTTCAATTATCCAGTGGGTACAAGACAAAAGAAAAAATGCAAATATAAATATTTTTTTCATTTTGAATTCTCCGTTTTTCTCACCGGTTTTTCGCTTATTTCGCTTGGAGCGTTTTTGGGTGCGTTCAAGGCAAAAAAGGCATCGCCGGCAGTTCCTATTGCTAAACGGAATTCAACAATCCAAACTCCGCGATTTTTGAAAAATGTTTCGTAGTCCTTTGTACTGTTATATGCCACTCGTAAAAATGGAAGTATTATGCCACCGCCAAAATAAATATCATCGCTTTCTTTTTTTGTGGCAGTAGCTTCCAATGCAAGCAACAGGCGAGATGGGTCTGGATAAAATTTGAATGCTGCCCACGCAAGGTCCTGTGGTCTAGCCCAAAATGCGCCCTCTAAATAGAATTTCTGTTTGAATATATTTTGCGATATGAACATTTTAATGGAATCTTTTGAAAAATAGGAACATTCCAAATCTGGAAGATAATTTTGCCAAGAATCTTTGTTGCCTCTCAATTCTCTGGATTGCAAATACAACTGCGCATTTATGAATTGCAACTCGTTTTTATGAAAATTCGGCAACACCGAAAACCTGCCCCAGGTTCCTAGTAGCCACCAATTAAAGGTATCGTTTTCCGCATTCAAGTATTGCAAACCGCTACCAAAAAGCAGATGCTTTGAGCTATCTGCAATGGTAAATCCAAAAGTGTGAATCTGGTTTATCTGCGAAAAGTTCCCTCTATTCGGAACAAATAAAAAATCCTCATTGTTCCAACCTTGCCTTTCTCCGAACCAGCCAAGCCCATAAGTCAATCCTTTGGAACTTTTTCCGTCAAAATTATTCGTCAGCCAAATTCCCAAATTCTGCTTGAAAGCAAAACCGTTGTGAATTCCCCACTCCGTTGATAATGCGCTTTGGCTTGGCAGAGGCAGGTAAATTATTCCAGCACTTATGTAGGCATTGTATTCAGGTCTTGCAGCTCCCTGAAAATCTTGCAACTGCATAAAAGCGGTTTGTGGAACTTGTTCTTCAATAAGCAGGGGAGTGGGGTTCCAAGCTAGCGCCGTTTGAATCACAGCTAATATGGTTAATAAGATAATCACCATATAACTCTGCTGAATAATTCTGTTCTATGTCCTTTGTATTCACCAAATATTAAATATTGTTTTGCTCCAATATTCAAAATTGGAAATGGCTTGAATAAAATAGCAGCTCCATATTCTTGATAGTGCAAGGTACTTTTTTTATCCAAATATTTTTTATCTGTTGGGTCTTCATCTCTATGTATATCTCCAATGTGCCCACCCAAAGCGGTATCTTTTGCTATGGCAGATACAGATAAATCAAGGCGCAAAATATTTTTGAAAGATGTCCCTAAACGGCTGTAAAACTCTCTGGAATTTGGTCCTAAATCTGAACCCAGCGAATTTCCAAAATGCGAATACTGGGAGCTTAAACCCTTGTGATGAGTGTAAACCCAAGGCTCTATGTGTGTGTATTCAAAATTATAGTCCCAGTTGAATGTACCTATTTTACCAGAGTCTATTGCAATTCCAATTGATGCAGCCCATTTATTGCCCCACCAGTTATCATCAAAAAAAGCCGATAAATTGTATAAATCATCTATGAACAACTCGCCATAAAGTTCAAATCTCTTAAATAATTTCCAAGAAAAATCGGCAGAAAGTGCTTTGTTATCGCGGTCTCCTGTGTAGGCTTCTGCAAGTGTATATGACACAAAGGGAATTAAATACAAAACCTCAACAGAGCGTTGTTCTTCCGGTGTTGAGCCATATACAATGGTTTCTGTGAGACCTAAGGAAAAATCTTCAACAAATTTGAAGTCCAACCTATGAGCGTGCAAATATTTGCCGTATTCCTTTTGATTTTTTAACTGCATTGAGTGCTGAGAATAAGAGACAATGCCAAGCTCCAAATCAAAACCAATAAAAGGCGTTGGCACAGGTCTTTTTATATAGGCATAATCCGTAGTGTCTTGAATTGCGCGCCAATAAAAATCACCGCCCCGCAAAGTGAGCTTGTTATGCTTTGCCGGACCATAAGACAGATAATCGTAGCCACCGGAAATTTTGAAATAAGGCATTGCCTGCCAATCGGTGCGGGCATTGAAAAAAGCCCAAGTGCGCCCATTGTCCTCTGAGGGATGCGCATCGGAGAGCATATCATAGGGATAACCCCAATAAGGTTCATAATCGTGAATCTTATATTTTACCCCAGATGCTTTATCTACATTAACTTCGGCAAAAGCCTTGAAAGAAAGGTTTGGCGCAGCCAAGCCGTTTAAAAAAAGCCCCGCTGTGATGGTATTTTGGTTTCTATAATTTTCGTTTTTGCTGAATTTTTCTATTTGAACGGAATCTTTCAAAAATAACCTCAAATTTGCAAATCTATCGCCATCTGAAATTAAAAACTCCGCGTGCAGGGATATGGCACAAAGCAAAAAAAACGGGATAAATTTCCTCATAAAGAGAATTTAGTAAATTTTTGGCACGTTTTTTGCTATCTGTTATATATGATTCGTTCTCTTTATACCGCAGCCACAGGCATGAAGGCAAACCAAACCTTCGTGGACACCATAGCCCATAACCTTTCCAACGTGAATACCTATGGGTACAAAAAACAACAGGTTGAGTTTGAAGACTTGATGTATCAGAGTTTGCAACGCCCTGGCGGCGAGCTAGAAGATGGAAATCGTGCCCCCGTTGGCATAGAAGTGGGCTTAGGTTCGCGCGTTGTTGCCATAGACCGTACTTTTTTGCAGGGTAATATGGAGAATACGGGCAGAGACACCGATGTGGCAATTGAAGGCACTGGATTTTTCCAATTACGCCTCCCAGATGGCGAAATTGGCTATACCCGCAACGGAGCATTCAAAAGAAATGATGAAGGCTACTTAACAAACAGCCACGGCTATTTCCTAGACCCTCCAATAAACATCCCAGACGATGCCACTTACTTAACCATATCCGAAACAGGCGAAGTAGCTTGCACCAGACCTGGGCAAACCAATGTAGAGGTTTTAGGTCAAATTGAACTGGCTAGATTCATAAATCCCGCAGGCTTAACTGCAGAAGGCGGAACCGTTTACCGTCAAAGCGATGCCAGCGGATCGCCAATAGTAGGCATTCCGGGCGAAGAAAGTTTAGGCAAGGTAAGAAACCAGTTTTTAGAAAGCTCAAACGTGCAAATGGTAGAAGAAATGGTAAATATGATAGTAGCGCAACGAGCCTACGAAATAACATCAAAAGCCATAACCACCAGCGATGAGATGCTGCAAACAGCGAATAGTTTGAAGCGGTAATTCCTCTTGGTAGTCCTCATTGGTAAGCTCCCCCTTGCCAAAATATGAAAATTTTACTATATTTATAGCCACTGAATCAGTAGCTCAATTGGTAGAGCAGCGCCCTTTTAAGGCGCGGGTTCAAGGTTCAA
>JAITFP010000067.1 GCA_031281275.1 Candidatus Fibrimonadaceae bacterium | reverse complement strand
AGCAAGCTATACATATCCTTGAAATAACCAGTGAAAGAACCCATCAAGTTTCCAGTTGCTACATTGTAGAGTTCCACCTTGATGGTCAAATCCTCGTTGAACCTCCCTATCCGCCCCTGTGCCACATAGTCCGCACTAACCTTCCTGCCCAACTCCGCAAGACAGCTAGCTTCCTTGCAAACCTTAATGGTATTATCCATTGACCCAAGAAAAGCAACTATGCTCTCCGTGGTCATCACCCCGAACCGCTCACTAGGCAGAACATTAACCGCCGTCTCTCGTAGCCTATCGGTTAAGTAAGTAAGCTCTGAAAACCCTATTGAATCGCGGTCATCCAAAGTGTTGATAATGGCAACCCGCTCCTGTACCTGCCCATAAGTGGCAAGAGCAAGCAATAGCAAAGTTAAAAATAGTTTCTTCATTGCCTAGTAACATAGTAATTTTTCGGAAGAAAAATCCTCAAAAAGCCACTAAATGCGGTTCATTCTGTTAATCCTGCAAATTCTGTGAATTCTGGTTCAGACAATTTAAGCCGACACAGACATCTCGCTTATCGCCAATGTAGGCACTTTTACGCTGGAAAAGTAATCATTATAGTCGTGACCTACTTCAACTATGTTTTTTAGCAAATCAAAGAAATTAGACGAAATTGTCACATTATCTGTGGCGTGCAATGGAAGCCCATTTACGCACCAAAAACCCTGAACGCCAATGCTAATTTGCCCGCTCACAGGATCGCAGCCAGAGCCTCCTTCCAAATGAGTTACTAGCAAACAGTGCGGAAACATCGCTAGCATTTCTCTTTCAGTTGTTTTGCCAAGCCCAACAACGGCATTCATAAAACTGGTTCCCACCTTGCCAGCAAAGCCCCTTGCTCCGTGTCCAGTGCTTTTGCGATTTTCTTTTGAGGCAGATTCCATATTGTATAAAAAACTTTTGAACTCTCCGTTTTCAACAATACTGAGTGGGGCAGTTGGAATTCCCTCTCCATCCATAAGAGTTGAACTTGGCAAATCTGGCATTAGAGGCTCGCTTGAAAGGGTAAATTTTTTGCTCGCTATTATTTCTCCCAAACGATTTGCAAGCCTAGACAACCCCTTTTGCGCATTTTCTGCAAAAAATGAAGATAAATATATTGACAAAATATTAGCGCTTATTCTCTTTGTTAAAACCACAGGCATTTCGCCGCTTTTGATGGGTCTTGGAGATAAAAGTTCTTTTGCTCTGGCAATAACTTTGTCTGCAATTTGTTCCACAGATACTATTCCAAAATCCCTGCCACCTTTGCTGTACCAGCCCATTTTCACAACGCCGTTTCGTTCTGCAACGGCACCTGCCCCCACTCCAAAAGCATTTCTTTTGTCTGTGAAATGAACTCCATTGCTGTTTGCAAAAATTGTTGTTGAAGAGGAAATTTCTGCACCCAAGTCTGGAACGTTTTTTATTTCTTTTTCTGATAAAACTCGTTCTTCTATACTTAAACAGGTGTTTAGCAAGCGATTTACATCCACGTTTTCAAGTTCTTCGTTGTAAGTTGGGAGTGCCTCGTTTTTTGGCACAATGGAAGGCAATTCCACGTTCAAAACCTCGGTGAATTTGCTGTTTGAAAGAGCGTCTGCAAGCGTTTGACTCAATGATTTCTTTGAAAATTTTTCTGTTGAAGCGTAGCCTGGTTTTTGGTCTTTGAAAATGCGAATGCCAATTCCGCACGAGTTTGAAATTTCTGTGTTTTGCAAGGCTTTGTTGAAAACAGATATGCTTTTGCTATCGCTTTTGCCAGCAAAAATATCAAATTGTTCTGCACCGCTTTTTTTAGCGATTTCACTTAAATATTCAACTGCATTTTGCATCTTCATACATTTGCATTCCTAATTAAAATTGAATTTTGCCAATTGATTAAAATAGAAACTCTATATTTGGGATTCAGCATTTCCCAGTAAAAATCCAAATTCTCCTGTGCCGTGTTTTTTATGGGCATAAGGCGGGGAAGCCCAACGAATGATTGCAGAGGGTCGCCATCGCATTCATAAGTGGTTAGCATTTCGCCAGTGTTCGGGGTGCCTGTTTCTTTTTCAATAATAATGGATTCCCGTTTGGGGTTTTGCTTGTCGCTCGCTTTGAGAATTGAAAGGGCATAAGAGCCGTTTGGGTAAAAAATTCCCGAAATTCTTGGGGTGTAGTTTGGGGCATCCGGTTCGTAGGTTCTTGTTTTGAGAGCATCTTCAAAAGTTTTGCCTGCATTTAAAAATTCGGCGATGGTATCTGTTTGGTTTCCATTGCTTATTATATGTGCTTCCTTTGCTATTTTGAATGGGTTGTAAATTATGAGGCTTGGGTCGGTTAATTTTTTTTCGTCAAAAGCCTTTGTGCTAACAGAGCCATCGCCGTTTTGAACAAAAATTCTATTCTTGCTATTTTCGCTCCTGCCCATAATCCAATAAATTTGAACCCGCTCGCCAGCAGCACCAAGTCCCATAACAATTCCGCGCCCTGGATAATCGTTTTCTTTTAACCATTGTACATTATCAAGAAATTCTGGCATATAAGGAAGATAGAAAAGTTTCTGGCACATATTTAATTGCACTGCTGTTTTGTTTAACCGCTTCAATGCAGAGTTCCAAAGTTTTAAGTTCTTCTGGAACATAGCAAAGAGTATGACCACAATATTTAACCGCTTTAAGGCAGAGTTCTGCGGTCTTGAGTTTTTCTGGCACAAATTCAAGAGCGAAACCATCTTGATTTACGGCTATATTGCAGAGTTCCGCAGTTTTTAATTCTTCGGGTACCGATATAAGCGCGCGACCTTTCTTTTTAACCGCTTCAAGGCACATTTGCGGGTCAGATAGCATAATACGTTTCTGCTCTTTAGCTGCACCCCAGCCATCCTTAACGCAGCGTACGCTGAACAATCTGGTTTTATTGCTGTAATCCCAGAGAAAGTTTTCGTAGTCAGAGCCTATGTATCTACCGTAGGCGTAGCCAGTATGCTCGCTATCCGAAGAAGTCCAATAATTGCCGAATTTGCCAATGTGGTCGATGGAGCCATCGGAATAGCCGTAGCCGGATAGCAGGGCAGAGAAGCCAAAATCGTCTGTGCCGTTTTCGCTTTTTGCTTTGAGTTTTTTTCCAGCAACTTTTTCACCGCCCGCAGATTTCACAAGAACTTGCCATTCCTCTCTGCTAGGCAAGTGCCAACCTTCTGGGCAGGCTTTCAATGCGCTCTCCCAATTATATAGCCTTCCGTATTTTTCGTCATAGCATTTACTTCCTTTCACGTCATAAGCCAAATTTTCTGCCATCCAAATTTGCTCGCCTATTTTTACAGTTTTGTATTCCTTGCCGTCTCTTGGGTCAACTAGGTGCTTATTATCATCTTGCAAACAACGGATACTGTAAAATGTGTTGCGCAAGTAGCTATAATACTTTTTCTCATATGCTTTTCTTTGGCAGTAAGCCAAAGTCCCAAAGCTCAAGTCGTCCTCGTCGCTAGACTCAACGTTGCAGTAACCGAAGTGATCTGTGTCATAGCCCATTTCCAAGGCAACATATCTCTCACTACTCCACCAACCGCCGCAACAGCAGCTAACGCAGAAACCTTCATATAGAGAGACACCGCCAGATAGAGCGTGATATCTGCCGCTAGGTAGAGCCGAAAATCCAAAATCGTCCGTGCCAATGCCAGAAGCGCGCCAGTCTCTTTTCGCTTTGAGTTTCTTCCCAGCAATTTCTTCGCCACCAGCAAAATCCACAAGTGTTTGCCATTCTTCCTTGCTTGGTAAATGCCAACCATGAGGGCAAACTTTCATAGCGGTTTCCCAATTATATAGCCTCCCATATTTTTTGCCATTATTTTCATCATCTTTATAGTATTTGCTGTCAGGCGTATCATAAGCCAGATTTTCTGCCATCCAAACTTGCCTGCCTATTTTCACGGTTTTGTACACCTTGCCATCTCTTGGGTCGGTGAAAGTATTTTCTTCCATATCAGTCTCCTTGCTTAACAGCTGCCCAGCATAGCTCTGCCGTTTTTAGGTTTTCAGGTACATATTTAAGTGCTTCGCCATCGCTCTTAACCGCTTCAAGGCATAGTTCCGCCGTTTTGAATTCTTCTGGCACGTATTCAAAATAAGAACCACATTGCTTAACCACTTCAAGGCACATTTCCGCAGTTTTGAATTCTTCTGGCACATATTCAAAGCCATAGTTCTTAGCCGCTTCAAGGTACATTTCTGCAGTTATTAGATTTTCTGGTACAAATTGAAGTGCCCAGCCATACACCTTAATGGCTTCAAAACATAGTTCCGCTGTTTTTAGATTTTCTGGCACATATTCAAGTGTCCATGCATTCTGCTTAACCGCTTCAAGGCACATTTCCGCTGTCTTTAGGTTTTCTGGCACAAATCGAAGTGCACAGACATCCTCCTTAATGGCTTCAAAGCATAGTTCCGCTGTTATCAACTTTTCTGGCACATGTTCAAGTGCAAAAAAATTCTGCTTCACCGCTACATTGCACATTTCCGCAGTTATTAGTTTTTCTGGCACGGATTTAAGTGACATGCCATTCCTTTTAACCGCTTCAAGGCATAGCTCCGCCGTTTTTAGTGCTTCTGGCACATAGTATAACACCATAACATTTTTCTCCTATATTTTCACGGTTTTGTATTCTATTTCCAGTATTCTATTTCCATCTTTTTTTTCAGGGCTTTGGGTACAAATTTAAGTACATTGTCAAGTACATTGCTCTTTTTGACCGCTTCAAGGCATAGTTTTGCAGTCTTGAATTTTTCTGGTACAAATTCAAGTGCACCACCTCTATTCTTAACCGCTTCAAGGCATAATTCTGCCGTCTTTAGTTTCTTTGGTACATATTCAAGTGCGCTGCCATCCTTCTTAACCGCTGCATTGCACATTTTCTCAGTCTTTAAGTCTTCTGGCACAAATTTAAGGCTCCAGCCTTGCTGCTTAACCGCTTCTAAGCAGAGTTTCGTAATTTTTAAGTTTTCTGGCGTATGCTTAAGCAATTCGCCATACTGTTTAACTGCTATAAGCCACAATTCATAAGTCCAGAGTTTTTCTGGCACATATTGAAGCGCATAGCCATTCTTCTTAACCGCTTCAAGACATATTTTTTCTGTCTTTCGATTTTCTGGCACATAGTAAAGTGCTTTGGGATTCTGTTTCACCGCTTCAAGGCATATTTTTTCTGTCTTGAGATTTTCCGGCACAAATTCAAGTGTGTAGCCACACGTCTTAACTGCTTCAAGGCATACTTTTGCCGTTTTTAGATGTTCTGGCATATCTCTAAGAAAATAGCCCTTCAAGCAACGAATGCTTTGCCAACTGTTCTCTGTGCACATTTTTTCGACTGAAGAACGATGGTTTCCTATCTCTATCATGATGTCCAAGAAGTGGACTGGCCCATTCCCATTCGCGTCCAAAGTGGAACTCCACCAAGAACCTATTTCGCCTACACAGTAGAAACGTCCATTGTCACAGATGCCGCCCGGTAGAGCTGAAAAGCCAAAGTCATCTGTGCCGTTACCGTCAGTTACACCTAGAAATGTACGTTCTTTCCATCCGCTTTTTGCTTTGAGTTTATCTCTGGCAATTTCTTTGCCACCTACGAAATTAATGAGAATATCCCATTCCTCATTGCAAGGCAAATGCCAACCTTCTGGGCAGGCTTTCATAGCGTTGTGCCGATTGTAAAGCCTTCCGTATTTTTGGCAGTTGCTTTCATCGTTATCATAGACTTTGCTGCCTTCGGCATTATAAGCAAGATTTTCTGCCATCCAAACTTGCTTGCCTATTTTCACGGTTTTGTACACCTTGCCATCTCTTGGGTCGGTGAAAGTACCTTTTTTCATAACACTCTCCTATAGTTTAATCTCAATCTCGCCAAGTCTGAGAGATTCGAGCTTGCCATCAACTACGTACACGCTTCCCTCGTCCATTAACTTTTTCCATTTCTTCGGAGCAAGCAAGTTCCACAGCTTCATAATAATTTTGCTAGAGAGCGTATGTATGCTTTCAGCTGTATCATAAATTTTAGCAAAGCTTTTCTCAGTGAGCATTTCTTTGCCGCACTTAGGGCATTTCTGACCCAGCAATGCTTTTACATCGTCTGTGGTTTTCCACTTTGAAATATCCACCTCATACTCCTCGCAAGAGTCACACCTCACGTTATAAATCCAGTGCGGATCATCCTTTGTGTAAAGCTCCAAGCAAGGCCAGCCAGCCTCTTTTTGCTTGGCTTGCCGCTGCTCATGATATTCCTCATGACCTTTCATGTAGGCCTCTCCTATTGATTTAGCCATAGTCTCTCCCTAGTTTTAAAAAAACCTTAATAAATTTTAATTAACAATAAATGATATTTCTATAATGACAATAAATTTTATGAACTTTACATTGACAAATATAGAAAATTTTTAAATTTTTGTCAAGTACGCGAAATTTCGCTAAAAATGCGGTTTTTCTAATTTTTCTTTTTTGGTTTTCTATTATATAGTAAAAAGTTTATTTAAAGCGGATTTCGTTTTAATCTTTGACGCAACGAACGCTTTGGAATGTAATTCCAGTGGAGGATTGGGAGCCTGCGTTCCCATCGTCATAGGCTATGAATATACTGTTCTTGGAACTCCACCAACTGCCGTAGTTGCCGACATTGGTAAAGTTACTTTGGAATCTGTAGCCACCCGGCAGGGCTGAAAAACCATACGTGTTCTGACCATTGCCATTGCCGTTCCAGCCGTTAGTAGCTTTCAAATGTTTCCATGCGCAATTACTGCATCCGTTGTTGTTCTCAACATAGCTTATCAACTTGTCCCAATCCTCAGAGCTAGACAAATGCCAACCATCAGGACAAACAGTCATTGCTGTTCCAAAGTCATAAAGACGACCATACTTTTTGCAGTTGGCAGGAACATTATCATAACATAAGCTACCAGTGACATTGTAATTAAGATTCTCTGCCATCCAAACTTGCTCGCCAATTTGCACGATTTTATAATTCGCTATGTCGTTGCCTTTGCCACCTATATAATTAATCCCATCCGGATCATACGGATTATCACGTTCTGGCGTTGCGCAAGATATTAAAATGAGCACGCTTGCAAGTAGAAAAAATGGTTTCATAAATAATTTTTTCCTTTGGGAACGCGGTTAATCTTTGATGCAACGAACACTATGCAAGAGGTCTTTAGGCACGTTGCTCCTGCGGAATATATCGTGGTATCTGTAGCTAATAGACCAGCAGTCGGCGAGGTGATGGGAACTACTATTATCATTATCGTTCTCGGTGGCACTCCACCAGTAGCCGAAGTAGCCGACACTTTCGAAAGTGCCATCTGAAATGCCGTAGCCGCCAGGCAGAGCCGAAAATCCAAAATCGTCCGTGCTCGTGCCTTTGCCATCGCTGTTCCACAAAGGAGAGTTTGCTTTTAATATGAAATGTCTTTCTTCAATCAACGTTCTCCACTCAGCATTGCTAGGTATATGCCAACCGCGAGGACATATTCCCTTATGCTTTGCATCTACTTGCGAAGCACAAGTACTGGAATTGCAGCTAGCATCCAAAGCCATTGCTGTTGCCCAATCATAAAGTCTGCCGTAAGTCGCACAGTTATTGCACTTGCTACCGCTTGCATTGTAATTCAAATTCCTCGCCATCCAAGTTTGAGAGCCAATAACAACCGTCTTGTAAGTCTCGTCTTCGTAATATACAGAATCACCGTGAATAACGCCAATTTGAGTTACAGAACTGGAACTTGGCATAACTGATACAGAACTACTGCTAGGCACAATCACAACAGAACTAGAAATCTTATCCCCCTGAAAATTAATTCCATCTGGATCATACGGATTATCGCGTTCTGGCGTAGCGCAAGATATTAGAAGGAATGCGAGGAAGAAAAATCTTAAAACCATATATGTATTCCTATTCCAGAAGCCAAAATTAAACTTCCAAGAATGTAAAATGTATTCCTGCTGCTTCGGAGGCTTTCAACATTTTCCCAAGCACCTCCGTAATTATTAGCAGGACCAAGTGCTCCGTATTTATCGTATTCCACCCACATCTCATCGTGCTTCTGATGTCCTATATAAAGCATAGCTGCTCCCAGTACATCCAAACCAAGGGCAACCCAAAAAGTGGTATTGCCGGACATCTCAAACTTTGGCATAGAAAAAGAAGGCTCCTTCTTCTTATTTGTTGGCTCATAAAACTCATAAAGATTGCCCTTGTGCGTATAACTTATATTCTCGTTGTATTTCAAAGTCACTCGCACTCTTTCCCTATTTTCTCCAATCTCTATTTCCGAACATAACGGAACCGCATCGCTAAAAGGCGTTTCGCCTACCTGCTTACCGTTTACAAAAACAGGCTCGCTCACAGGCTCGCCGTTTCGCTCTGAGTTCAAAGTCAAGCCGCCTTTCTTAAGCGTTAAGTGACTTGCCATATCAAAAACCTCGTGCTTGCCTTTGTTTATTCCTGCTGTGAAACTTATAGCCTCATAGCATCTGTGACTGAGCTTGACATTATAATTGCCAGGAGAAAGCCTATTTTCAAAAGAATTATATCCCTTGCCGTTTATGTTTAATTCCCATTCTTCATAGTCGCCTACGTCGTCCAATAAGGCAGGTTTTATCTCCAAATAGCCAAAATTTGGTTTCAATTTCATATCTATGTTCTGATTGTTGCTGGTTATGAAAACCGTTGTGTCTGATATTTCGTATTGTTCTAGTGCAGCTATTATGCGTACGTTACCTTCACCGAGTACAATTTTACACGGTGTTTTTGGGCATTTGACAGATGCAACACCGTCAAAGCTCAGAGCTGCTCCGGTAGGTTCGGAATTTAAATTCACCAAATAATTTTTTCCACCTTCAAACACAAAGCCACTGCCTGTGGTTTGTACACCGCTTACGCCACCTGCAACAGCAGGACCTTGTTTGATTTGAACGTCTGGCATTTTACCATACATTTGGGGTGCATTCGCGTTTATAACGGATTCCAAGCCAGATACTTTTTTAGCCTTGCCCGTGAAAGAGCCGATTAAAACACCGCTGCCAGCGTTGTATAATTCCACGTTTATGGTGATATAATCATCCAAACGCCCAAGTCTCGCCTGCCCAACATAAGCCGCAGTTACTTTTCTGCCTATTTCTGCTATACATTGTGCTTCTTTGCAAACTTTTCGAGCATTCTCTTTTGAGCCTAGCTTGTCTATTATGCTCTGAACGCTCATCACGGAGTACTTATCTTCTGGCAAGACTTTCACCGCAATTTCGCGCAGCTTTCCAGTCAGGAAGTTCAGATTCGTGAATTCTATCTCTGGTGAACCGTCATCTTCCGTGTTCAATATCGCAACACGCTGCCGCTCTTGCCCATAGGCGACAAGGGCAAGGAATAGAATGCTACAAAGAAATATTTTGAGGGATATAGATTGCATTAGGGATGAACATAGAAAATAATTATATAACGTAAAATCGAATAAGGTGCCTTTTTGATTTTTGAACCGCAAAACACCTTAAAACGCATAAAAATGCGGTTTTTACTCTTCTTGCTTTTCTGGTGCGGCTATTTTCTCTAACTCTTCTACTAGGGTTTCGGGCACAAATTCAAATGCACGGCTATAATTTTTGACCGCTTCAAGGCAGAGTTCCTTGGTCTTGTGTTCTTCTGGTACATATTTAAGCGCATAACCAGCTTTTTTAACCGCTTCAAAGCAGAATTCGTAAGTCTTGAATTCTTGTGGCACAAATTCAAGTGTCCAGCCAGCTTTTTTAACCGCTTCAAGGCAGAGTTCGTAAGTCTTGAGTTCATCTGGCACATATTGAAGCGCATCGTCACTCTTTTTAACCGCTTCAAGGCAAATCGCTGACCTGAAATTTTCAGGCACATATTCAAGTGTCCAGCCACAGCCTTGAAGCTCATCAGATATTACCGCTTCAAGGCATATTTCGTAGGTTTTCATATTTTCTGGCACAAATTTAAGTATATGGCTACCATTTTTAACTGCTCTAGTGAAAAAATTTTCTATGGTATCATCAACATACAATTTATTTTCTCCAAACAACTCTACTAAGTCATCTGGTACATATTCAGATACATTGGCAAAATTACTATGCTTGCCAGCTTCAAAGCAGAGGTCCACAGTTTTGTATTCGTTTGGCACATATTGAAGTGCTTCGTCACTCTTCTTAACCGCCCCAAGGCATAGCTCGTAAGTCATGAGTTCTGGCATATCTTTAAGCAGATGCAGAGAGCCATGTTGTTCAATTTTTTTAAACAAATACTCCACTGGTGTCCATATAAATGCGTGTTCACTCTTGCTAGTAGCCATATCGCAGAGTTCATCGGTTTTGAGTTCATCTGGCACGTATTTAAGCGTATCGCTGCGCCGTTCAACTGCTTCACGGCAAATTTCATCAGTCTTGATGTTTTGTGGCACATATTCAAGTGCATAGCAATCTTTTTTAACCGCAGCAAGGCAGAGTTCGTAAGTTTTAAATTCATCTGGCAAAAATTCAAGATTACTGCCATTGCGTTGAATCATTTCAAGGCATATCTGTGCTTTTTTGGCTGGGTCATCATAGCGAGCCAAATTTTCTGCCACCAAAGTTTTTCTATTAGACATAGCTTTTTTCGCTACCTCATATCAATCTCATCCACGCCAAGCGGAACGATGAATTTGAATTCTTTTTCTGAAAATTTTCCTTTGTTCAAATTTTCAATTGAGTACCAAGTATCATTGCCAAAATTATCTATTGTGTGCAAGCGAACAGGGGAGCAGTCTGTTGGCAAAAGCCACACTTCCATTGACTTGAATTGGTCTTTGTATTTGCTTGGGTTAAGGAGCAAGGCGTGAACATTTTTGCCTTTCCACAATTCATTTTTTGTGTTAACGGCTTTTGTGTTCAAATAACGAAAAAGAATTTCGCTTGGCTGGAGTTTGTTTTCCAAATCTGCTGTTAGCTTTATTAGCACTTGTTTTTGCAAAGGATTATATTGCCACAAATTCACCCCATCGCTCATCACCTGCAAATCGTGCATTGTTAAGGCGAACTTATTTTGATTGGATGTTATGAGCGTTCCGCTTTTTTGAATTTCCTCACCCGTGGTTGCCACTCTGGTTAGCATTTGAAAATTGAACTTGAATTCCGCGCTTTTGCCAAAATAATTAGCAGAGCATTGAAGCAACGAATCTGCTGGAGCTGCCAGCACTGGCAAGGCGAGCAAAAAAAGCAGAGTAAAAAGTTTGGGCATATAGGGAAGATAGAAAATTGCAAAATAAATGCAGAGGATAGAGTTGGTTCAAAAGAAGGCTGGGTTGTGATTTAGAGGTTAAGCAGGCGGGGAAGAAGATAACGATTTTTGGGTGCTGATAAGAAACACGGTTAATCCTTGACGCAACGAACATTGAATAAGTTACTTTTAGTGGAGTACCCTCAAAAATACTTCAACATAGCTGGTCCCTGCAACTCAAAAGAGCATTATATGTTTGACCCTTTGCGGGGTATTGGCAAAGAATTGATGAAAAATTTGCTTAAACGTTAAAATATCAAACCTTCTGCCATTAGCATTATGGCTTCTTTGCTCAAATCTCTGAAACGGAATGAATAGTAAATTGATTGAATAATCTTGCTTTCAAGATTAGCTTTTTTATTTTGTCTGGAAGCAACTGAATATATAACATCTATAAAAAGTCTAAGAGAAATTTTTGCGTTTAATTCACCGTTATCAACAGAAGAGTGTTTAAAAGGACAAAGTTTTAATATCCAAAAACAGTAAAGAGCAAACTCATTTAACTCTCCCATTTTCATTCCATTGTGAAATATATGGAAATATATTCTACGTTTTTCAACTTTATCTATAATTTGAGCAATGCTTTTAGAATTAACTTGTATGTCTGAAATCCCTAATATTTGTGGAATGCTAGACATATAGGCTGCTAATTTTTTAGTTCTTTCATCTATTATCTGTTCAGAAAGTACAGAAAACTGAGGGAATTCTTCTGGTTTATTAGCCATAAATTACTTTAAGGAACGCAATGTTTCTACTATTGTTTCACCAATAGCACCTTTTTCCATACTTTCTTTATCTTCCATTAGCCAGTCAAAAATATCTTGATTATCGGGTCGCATACGGGAATTATGAGAATACTCCATACTATTTGCGTATTCTCTGTAACCATCATTTGTAAAAAAAGACTTTTCAAAGTCTTTTTGGTTAAAATTACTATTAAAAGTTTCATTCATAATTTATAATATAGAAATTTTCTCAAATTAAGATTAAATCAAAATAAATAACTTGCACTGAGGTTTTCTGTAATAAGTCGTGAACCGCCAAATCCAGTATAATAAGAAATAAGTCTAAAACCTATTATGAAATTTTTTATTATAAAACTAGTTCCCAAAGCAGGTCCAATGCCGTTTTTATATCCGAATTCGGTTTCTAAAAGCCTTTCATAGACTGCTCCTATTTCTAGTACAACAGGACAGTGACCACCATCTATCACAAACTGAAACAATAATGGAATGCTTATACTTTCAGCACTATAATACGTTCTATGAATGTAGTTCAATTCTAGGTCAAATAGAAAAGGACCTTTTTTCGATAACGGAATAATTACTATTCCTCCTCCTTCAAACTGCCACAAAGAACTATTTCCCGCCTCGTTCAACAACAAATCATAACCCAATCCTATTCTTGTCCCAAATCTTGCTTTTTCAAAGATTTTCTTGTAGGTTTCTGAATGTTCCTTGCGAGCTATTATATTTTCATCGCCAGCGTTATCAAACTCTGGTTTGTCATCGTTCTCATTATTGTCTCTGGAATCTTTAAAGGTTGGTTGCGTAGGAGTAACGGGGGTTGTAGAAGGTGGTGTTGTATAGGATGGTTCCCTATCCTGTAGGCAACGAACGCTATACAGGTAGCTTTTATCGGGATAGTTGTTGTCGGCGTTATCGCCGTTGTAGTCCATACTCCGACCGTAGGCTTTGTCTGCATAGTTTTCTGAGCTGCTCCACCAATAGCCGTATTTGCCGATATGGTAGAAACTGCCACCAGAATTGCCGTAACCGCCTGGCAGAGCTGAAAATCCATAAGTATCCGTACCGTTGCCATTGCTGTTCCAACCACTTTGTGCCTTCAAGAATTTACCTGCTACTTTGTCATAGCCAACTGATGTCGTCAATACAGCCCATTCTGTATTGTTTGGCAAATGCCAAAACTTTGGACAAGCTTTCATTGCCTTATTCCAATCATACAATCTTCCGTATTTGTCGCAGTTGGCAGGATTGTTGTCGTAGCATTTACTGCCGTTTACGTTGTAGTTCAAATTCTCCGCCATCCAAGTCTGTTTCTCTATTTCAACAATTCTGTATCTCTTACCGTCACGGCTGTCTATGAATGTTTTCGTATAAATACTGTGTGTGTGCTTGACTTTCTCTTTATATTTTAGCGCAACATCAACCAGTTCCCTGCTATCGCCAATCTCCACTCTAGCGCATATAGGAACGGAGCCGCTGAAAGGTGTTTCCCCAACCTGCTTGCCGTTCACAAAAACGGGTTCGCTCACAGGCTCTCCATCACGCTCCGCGCTCAAAATCAAACCGCCTTTCTTAAGCGTTATCTTGCCCGACATATCAAAAACCTCGCGTTTGCCCTTGTTTATACCTGCCTCAAAACTTATGTTCTCATAGCACTCGTTGCTCAATTTAACAGAATATTTGCCGGGCGAAAGATTGTTTTCCCAAGAAGAATACGGCTTGCCGTTTATGGTTAAACTCCATTGCTCGTTCTTGCCTATGCCATCCAAGTATGCTGGCTTTATATCCAATACCCCGAAATTTGGTTTCATAGTTATCGCTATGTTTTGGTTGTTGCGTTTTATGGAAACAGTGGTGTCTGCTTTTTCGTATTGCTCCAGTGCGGCGATAATGCGAACATTGCCCTCGCGAAGCTCTGCTTTGCAAGGCGTTTCCTTGCAACTGGCAATAGGCTCCCCGTTAAAGTTCAAAACTGCTCCGGAAGGTTCTGTGCTTAAATTTACCAAGTAGCGTTTTCCTTCGTCCAGCTCATAACCCTCGCCTGTGCTTAAATTTTCTATGCCTTCTTCAATAACGCGACTGCTGGAAACACTAGGCATTTTTCTAAACATTTGGGGTGCTTTTTCGTTTATTACTTTTAGCAAGCCGGATAGGTCTTTAGCTTCGCCAGTGAAGGAATCAACTAAGGTACCGCTTCCTGCATTGTATAATTCCATGCTTATTGTAAAATTGCCTCCGAAACTTCCAACTCTTGCCTGCCCAACATAAGCTGCACTCACTTTCCTGCCTATTTCCGCCAAGCATTGTGCTTCTCTGCAAATTTTTTTGGCATTCTCCTTTGAGCCTAGTTTGTCTATTATACTCTCTGCTGTCATTATGGAATATTTATCTTTTGGCAATACTTTTACCGCAATTTCACGCAGCCTCACGCTCAGGTATATCAAGTCGCCGTCTCCTTCCGTGTTCAATATGGCTACGCGCTTTTGCTC
>JAITFP010000012.1 GCA_031281275.1 Candidatus Fibrimonadaceae bacterium | reverse complement strand
GCCAAGCGAGTTGCCGGAGCCATAGGCGAGGTAGCCAAAGGCAGCAAAGACATAGCTCGCAATGCAGGCGAGGCAGCCAAAGGTGCAAACATGATTAACCAGAGCGTTGCAGGCATAGCACAGGGTGCAAAAGATAGCGTTCAGGGTGCAAAGCAAATCAACGAAGGCGCAACCGAACTTGCAAAAATAGCTGGTGAATTGAAAAATACTATGACCCAGTTTAAAATGTAGATTCATTTTTCAAAAAAGAGTGCGGAAACGCACTCTTTTTTTTATTTTTTTTTAAAAAATTTGACAATTCCAAAAAAATTTATTATATTTATTTATAAAGAGAGGGGAGTAAAGCATGTAAGTGCTGCAAAAGCGTTTTAAAGCGTTTATTAATACCCTTCTAGTGGAATTTTCATCAATACTTGGGAGGGAAATCGATGAAAAGCATAAAAATAGGACCTAAGCTAATTGCATCTTTTTTGTTCTTGGCTGCTTTAACGGCGTTTATGGGAATATATTCCATAACTAGCTTAAAAAAACTTGACGAAGCAACCGATGTTATGTACGAAAAAGGAGCGGTTCCTTTAGGTGCCTTTGTGATCACCGCTGAAGAGGTACAGGAACTCCGACTTGCAGCTAGTAACTGGCGTCTTGCAAAAACACCTGAACAACGCAATGCGATTGTGAAGAACATAGACGATATCAACAAGAAGCTAGATAGTTCCATACACGAGCAACAGAAGCTTACAATATCGGATAACGAAAAGGATGTTTTGCAACAAGTGATAAAGATTACTGACGATTACACCGATGAACTACTTGCTTACACAAAACGCACTAAACAATTTGATTCGGAGGGAATTGCCACAGAAGACTTTCCAGAATCTTTGCTCAAAATTGGAGATAAAGCGTTGCTCGATTTGCAAGCCGCAAAAGACTTGAGAGTCAAAGGAGTCAGTAAACTTTCAGACTATGCTTCAGTAGAAGCTGATAATAGCATAAACACGGCGATTGCCGTTTTAATTGTAGTTGTTCTTCTTGCCGTGTCTCTTGGCATATTTTTAACCATTTCCATAACTAAGCCCTTAAACGTAGTTGTTGGCACTCTTTCCAAAATTGAAAAAGGCGATATGACCGTCCGTGCAGATTTAGAGCGCGGAGACGAACTAGGCACTCTCTCCAAAGCATTAGATAGCTTATCTTCAAGGCTTCAATCCATATTCAAAAATCTCCGCCAAAACGCAGACACGCTTGCAGGCTCGGCAGAGGAACTTTCCAGCGTTGGCAGGCAAATAGAAAACTCCGCAGAAGAGAATTTGGCTCAAAGCACATCGGTAGCTAGTACCACCGAACAGACCGCAGAGAACATAAATGCCATGGCAAGCGGTGCGGAAGAGGCTTCCGTGAATGCCGACGAAGTAGCAGGTGCAGCAGAGCAGATGTCCACAAACATGAGCACCATAGCTGCAGCCATAGAAGAAATGAGTGCAAGCATAAGCCAAATATCCAACAATGCTGGAGAGGCAAGCAAGGTGGCAAACCAAGCCACTGTAAAGTCTGATGATGCTACCGACGTTATGAACAAATTGGGCATTGCGGCTAAAGAAATTGGGCAAGTTACCGATGTTATAAAGAGGATAGCCGACAAAACAAACCTACTAGCACTCAATGCCACCATAGAGGCTGCCTCGGCAGGCGAAGCAGGCAAGGGTTTTGCAGTTGTGGCAGGCGAAATAAAAGAACTTGCAAACCAGAGCGCAATGAGCGCAGATGACATAGCGCGGCGTATAGAAGGCATCCAAATTGGCACAGGTGATGCGGTGAATGTGATAAAGGATGTTTCTGATATTATAGCGAAAATCAACCAAAGCGTGGATGCCATATCAAACCACGTTGGGCAGCAAACCAAGGCGAGCAACGAGATAGCGAGCAATGTTGCGCAGGCAAACTTAGGAGCTAGGCGAGTTGCCGGAGCCATAGGCGAGGTAGCCAAGGGCAGCAAAGACATAGCGCGCAATGCTGGGGAGGCAGCCAAGGGTGCAAAAATAGTTAATCAGAACGTAGCAGGTATGGCACAGGGCGCGCGTGATAGCGTTCAGGGGGCAAGGCAAATCAACGATGGCGCAAGCGAACTTGCAAGAATAGCTGGCGAATTGAAGAACGCAATGAACCAGTTCAAGATATAATATTTCATCAATACTTGGGAGGGATATAGATGACAATGTTCATAATACCAATAATCGTTATAGCTTCTATGCTCATAGGCGTTTTTCTCACTATTTTTATAAAACGCCCTTCGAATGTGGTTGTTTTAACTCTAGCCAAAATGGAAAAAGGGGATATGGCAGCCCCTGCCTACTTGCAGCACGGAGATGAGCTTGGCTCACTCTCTAAGGCATTGGATAATATGTCTGTTAGGTTTCAATCCATATTTAAAAATATTCGCCAGAATGTCTCGGCTCAATAAAAGCTAGTGGGGGGTAGAATGGTTACCTCCTCCCCACTAGCCCTATTGAAATTTGGCACGCTTTTTGCAAGTTGCTAAATATGGTTAATGGACTTTACACAGCGCGCAATGGAATGATGCTCTTGCAAGAGATGATGGAGAATACAACCAATAATCTCTCAAATGCAAACACATCCGGTTTTAAAAAATCGCTTATGGCAAGCATTGCCCAAGTTGATATTAAGCGAAACGATCAATTGAAGCTCCACCAAGACGAAGACCATCAAATGTCTGAGAATTACATAGATTATTCCCAGGGCAGTTTGATAATGACCGAAAACTCCTTTGATTTGGCGCTTGAAAATTCAGGTTTTTTTGAAGTGGAAACGCCGAATGGAATTAGATATACCAGAAACGGCAGCTTTACCCGCAACGGAATGGGCGATTTGGTGACACTCCAAGGGTACAAGGTGCTTGGCGAGGGAAAAGTTCCAATAAATTTAGATGATGCAGCCGAATTTTCCGTTTCTGCCATAGGAAAAATTTATGTTGACGGAAAAGAACAAGCAAAATTATCAATCGTGGATTTTGCAGATAAAAGAACCGAGCTTGGACGCGAAGGTCATAACCTTTATTATGCAAAACCAGATGTGGAGCCAGTGCAAGCAGTAAAAACAACGATTAAGCAGGGTTTTTTGGAAAGTTCCAATGCAAGCGTTGTTGATTCAATGGTAGAAATGATAAGATTCCAGCGGAATTACGAGGCAAATCAAAAATCCATACAGTCCGAAGACGACACATTGAATAAAGCCGTGAACGATATTGGCAGAGTGGGCTAAGTTTTAATCCTAACGCTTATTGCCGTGGCTATTAAAATTCCAATGTAAATAACAAGAATCACAAAGCGCGTATTGCTCACGCCTTCTAGGCATATACCTTCTATTTTTAATTCCAGCGATTTATCGATTTTGTTTTTCCAGCCAGAATATATTTCCATGCCTGCTACGGCAGAAAATCTTTTTGAGTTATTGGTCTCTTTAACTTTTTGTTGCTCAAACCAATAGTCTGGCGTATAAAAATGTTCTATAGGTATGGGATAGCGTTTTTTATTTTGTTCCAGTTTAAGTTCCTTTATGAGAGGTTTCATAGTGCTGCGATCGGTTTCTTTTGTGTGTGGGTCTATTGTGAGTATTTGCACTATAAGTTCTTCAAAATCAGCGGAACTTTGCATATCAATAGTGACAAAATCCATTAAGTTCCAGTTTTCAGTTTCGTTAAAAGAAAAACCCATTCCACAGTGCCCGCCTTCTTTTGATAAAGTGCATTTGAAGCCAGGAGGTTCTATATCCAAATTATCAACACCGCTTGTTGGATCCACATAAGGATAAAAATTTAATTTTTTTTCAATACATTCCACTTTTTTTTTGCTAGGAAACAGCAGGTATGCAGCAATGCCTGCAACACCTAAAAACAACAATATTGCTCTCAGATAAGGTTTTCTCATATTGGTTTTAATTTTGGAGGTCTGCCTTTTTTGTGAACTGGCTGAGTTTGGGTTACAACAGGTTTTGTTCCATTCATAGCAGCTCTGAGTGTTGGTCTTGGGGCGGCATTTGCAGAACTATTGCCACTGATGGCGCTGAGTGAAAATTTGCTGCTAAGAGTGGGGCGAGTTTGTTGTTCTTGTTTTCTAAACTCTCCAGCTATGGCTTTTAGCTTTGCTGCATCTTTTTCTTGTTTTATTGCAATTCTCTCTTTTTTGCCAGGTCTTCTGCGCAATCTCCATTTTATCGCCAAATCTTTGGCGGTTCTTTCCTCCAACTCTTCAACCGTTGGCAAGAGCAATTCTCCAGGTATTTCCATGTCTATAAACCCTCTTTTGTAAAAAAATAGAAATTTTTTTACAACATTAAGTCTGGTTCCACTGTTAAGTCGTAATACACGTGTTGTTGCAACTGATTTTCTATATAATATAGCGTTCCTCCTCCCGCAGCTCCACAACCGGCACATGCTCCCTGATAGCGAATCAGAACTATTTTATCGTCTTTTATATCCAGCACTTCCATACCGCCTCCGTCTCCGGCGAGCATTGCTCGCACATTGTCGTTTAGGCATTCCTCTATTTGCTCTAATTTTTCCGTTTTGCTCAGTTTTTTCCACTGCTCATCGGCTTGTTCCCTGCCTTCCGCAGAAAAGGCTTGTAATTTCGCGCTTCCCATAGCGGCTCTTGCCGCAAGAGCAATGTTCTTTTTTTCAGGATAAGCCTCGGTTATAATCGCTGGCAATTTTGCCACGGTTTGAAAGTCTGCATTGCTAGGTTCCACCCCGAATTTCCCAAATAAACTTTCAAAAGATATATTTTGAATTTCCTCTATTTTTTTGCCAAAAAGCTCTTCGCAAAAAATATTTGCAAGTGCGGTTAGCATTTGCCCGCCGTAGGTAAAAAATTTTGTGTTTAAAATTTGCTCTGCATCGGGGTCTATCAAAACATAAATTTTAAGTGTTCCAGATTTTACGTCCACCAACGCAAGTCCTTTATCGTCTGCTTCTGTTTGAAAAATAGCCCCCCTGTGTTTAGGGAAATGGGCTATTTTCGCAAGCTCTCCTGGAATACTCTCTTCTGGTGTCATTGTTTGAAAATATAGTAAGATAGTAAGATTTGCTAGCCAAATTTCGACCCCAAATTCAAAAAATGCACATTTTTGCAAACATCTGTTTGCAAAATTCACTTTTTTGAATTTTTTTCCCGTTATTTTACGTCTAATAAGTAGAAACAAAAGATGGAGGTTTCTATGAAAAAAGAAAAGGCTAGACCTTGCGGCAATGGCAATAGTTTTGTATCTTTAAAGGAGGTGCTGTTATGGAACGCATTTTGAATCTTATATTTAGCGCAGATAATGTACGTATGCTAGTGTTGCTAGTATTCGGCTTTAGTGGTTTTGTGCTGATGAACAGCAAAATGGACCGTATGGAATCCACCATCAATAGACGAATAGACGGCGTTGAGTCTTCCCTGAGCAAACAAATAGATGAGCTAAGGGGAGAAATGAATGGTAGAATAGATGAATTGAAGCACAACGATATAGCCCATTTGAATAGTGCCATTGAAGCCTTGACCTACGCCTTGGAGAAAAACGGGTCTCTGAAACACGAAGACAAGGAGTACGTGGATAGCAGGCTGGCTCATTGATTTACTATATTACCCTCAGAATTTACAAACGAGGTCGATATGTTTCGCGAATCAATAAAGGTTTTGGACTGCTCAATACGTGATGGCGGTTTAATCAATAATCACAAGTTTTCTTTTGAATTTGTGCAGAGAGTTTATAATGCTCTTGCTGCCGCAGGCGTTGATTATATGGAAGCAGGTTATAAAAATTCAGCCCAACTGTTTAGCAGAGAAGAATACGGACCTTGGAAATTTTGTGATGATGATTTGCTTTGGAAGATAAAGGAAGGCGTTAAAAATGGTCCTAAAATTTCCGTTATGGCAGATATTGGCAGGGCAGATATGAGCAAAATAAAGCCAAAAAGCGAATCCCCTTACGATATGGTGCGCGTGGCTTGCTATGCTCGCGATATTGACAAGTGCATTGCAATGGTAAATGAATTCCACGAACTTGGCTACGAAACCACCATAAACATAATGGCGGCAAGCCGCGACAACGGACCTGAGCTAGACGAGGCTTTGGATCAGGCAGAAAAAGAAGCCAATACAGAAGTTATTTACATTGTGGATAGTTTTGGTTATTTTTATCAAGAAAATATAGACAAGCTGGCAAAACGCTATAAAAGATGGATTAAAACAAAGAAGCTCGGATTTCACGGTCATAACAACCAGCAACTTGCCTTTTCAAACACCATTCAGGCTATAATAAACAACGTTGATTATTTGGATTGCTCAATTTACGGTATGGGACGCGGAGCGGGCAACTGCCCCACTGAGCTATTGCTCAGTTTCCTCAAAAATCCCAAATTTGATGTACGCCCGATTTTGGATTCTATTGCAAATGATTTTATGCCTCTGCAAAAGGAACAGAAATTGGAATGGGGTTATATAATTCCGCAAATGATAACCGGATTCTTCAATTCTCATCCAGAGGCTGCAATTAAATTCCGCAAAGGTGATGATAGAGATAATTACCGCGCATTTTGGATGCAGGTTAGCGGTCAGTAATTTCCAATTTATATTCTTCGAGTTTACGCCACAAGGTTGTTCTGCTTATCCCTAGTTTTTCGGCGGCTAGGGATACGCTTTTATATTTTTCAAAAATTTTTATTATATGCCGCCTTTCAAGCTCTGCCAAGGGCAGGTCTTCGTTCTCATTGTTTTTCTGCGATTCTTCAGGCTTTGCCACAGATGAAGACAGCAAATATCTATTCTCTGGAACATTGTAGCCTGGGTGTAAAGCCTCTGGCAAATCTTCCAATGTTATCTCTTCGCCCTCTGCCATTATCATTGCGTGTTCAATTATGTTTTCAAGTTCTCTTATGTTGCCTGGATAATCGTAGCTTGTTAGTGCCATTTGAGCGGGTTGGCTTATGCTCCTTATTGTTTTGCCTATGTTGCTTTGATGCTTTATTATAAAGTGCTTTATGAGGTTGCTTATGGTACTTCGCCTTTCCCTTAGTGGCGGCAATTCTATGTGGAAAGTGTTTAGGCGGTAATACAAATCTTCCCTGAATGTTCCTTTTTTAACCTCTTCCAAAACATTGCGATTGGTGGCTGCTATAATGCGAACATCAAGGGTTCTGTTTTCGTTTTCGCCAACTCGGCGAATTTCCCTGTTTTGCAAAAAGCGCAGAAGTTTAACCTGAACCGCTTGCGAAAGCTCTGCAACTTCGTCTAAAAAAAGAGTGCCACATTCGGCTTCTTCAAACAAGCCTTTTTTATCTATCGCTCCGGTAAAGGCACCTCTTCGGCTGCCAAATAATTCGCTTTCCACAATGTTTTCGGGAATAGCTCCGCAGTTCACTGCCAAAAAAGGTTCATCGGCTCTTTTGCTGAGTCGGTGTATTATATTGGCGGCAAATTCTTTGCCTGTGCCGGATTCTCCGGTTATTAAAACGGTGCTTGCAGTGGGGGCTATTTTGTAAATGGTTTTTAAGGTTTTTCGCATTTCGGGAGTGCTGCCAAAAAGTTCTTCTAAAACCTGGCTCTCCATAAGCTGATAGTTTTTTTTATTGCTGTGCTTTTGCAATGCTTTTCTAACTGTGTTTTCAAGGGTAAACACAGGCACAGGCTTTATCAAATATTTGCTCGCTCCTCGCGAAATAGAAGACTCTGCCGCTGGCAGTTTTTTTGGTTCGCACAAAACAAAAATTTCAACGCCTTGGTTGTGGTCTTTCAAATATGAAACAGCATCTAATTCTGCAACCCATAAAAAATCTGCGCTTATAAAAGCAACGGAAATATCGCCGTTTGCGGCAACGGAAATCATATCTGCGGTATTGGTCACAGCGGTCACAGGAACTTCTGTTATAGACCAGGTTTCCAAAATTTCATTTACAAATTTTTTATCTGAATCTGCAAGCAAGACTATCATTTCATCTCCTTTCTAACTTGCTTATCGTAAAAATCACCGCCAAGCGCAAGATAGCGGCTCCAGGCTCTGTTTGCTTCTACCGCATCTATTTTGTAGTATTTTTGCAAGAAACCTATGTTTTTCCAGAAGAATGGATCTCTTGTTCTATTGTCTGCCGCGGTTTGCATAATTTTGAGTGCTTTGTCGTAGCTCTCATCTTTCATATACATAATGGCAAGCATTTTTCTGGAAGATTCAACCCTTGGGTTCAGGTGTATGGCTTTAATAAAGCAATCTTCGGCTGCAAGCAATTCGCCTCTGGACATATACAGCAAGCCGAGTTCTTCTTGCAGCAGGTAATCATTTCTCAATCTTGGATTTGCAGTTATTCTAGTACGTTTTGATTCGTAATCATCAAAAGGAAGAGGCTGGGGCCACAAGTTTTCCAAAGGCGGATTAAAATCACCTATCATTGCAGAGGCTAAATCTGTGCGAAGCTGATAGGAATCAACATCTCCAAAGGATTCTTTTTGTTTGTGATAAGCAAAAAGAAAATTAGCAGCCCGTGGTACATCTTTTGTGTAATATAAGTTTAAAATGCCCAAATTTTTCAGAGCAGCGGCATTGTTTGGATCTATTTTGAGTGCATTGTAAAACACAGGCTCTGCTTGACTAGTTAGTTCCATAGCAACAAGCACGGAACCGAGCTGATTCCAATTATCCGGATCTTGCGGGTCAATGGCAATTGCTCTTCGGGCAGCGGTTTCTGCCGCGTCTAGTGAACCTCTCATTAACTCTGCTACTGAAATCCATCTCGGAATGCTGCCGTCTTTTGAATACATAGATTCAGCTTTGCGAAAGAAAGCCACTGCGGAATCTAGTTCTGGCATAGCGCCTGCTTGCCCATAGTTTTTCCAATGTTGTTTATCCATTCTTTTGCGAGCCAATTCTATATAATATCTGCCTTGCAAAATCAAAAGCTCTATATCATTTGGTTTTTCCGAAAGCTGCTTTCGTATGCTATGCCTTGCCTTGTTCATATTGCCGACTTGCAAGAGTTTTTCGGATTTTTTAGGACTTGGTTTGAACTGATCCATTATCCACTGATATTTTAAACTTGCGAAAGCAGCAAAACCTGCAAGGCAAAGCATTATAAAAACAAGGCACCCCCAATGGATTCCTTTATTTGGGAGTTCTGTTCTTATTTCTCTTGGTTCTCTAGCAGGGACAGGCACTGTTGCTACTGGAGCGGCATTCAATTCTGGTTCCACCTTTATGCCTGCTCCCATGCCTTCAAACATATTTACCATCAACTCAGCTTCATTTCTGGGCAAATTTTCTGCCAGAACAAGTGGGGCAATCGGCAAGTTTTTTGCTTTTTCAATTGCGCTGCGTTTATCAATATTCAAAACACTCTCAATTGCTCCGACTATGCCTCTTATATCGGATTTTATGGTTAATTCAATGAGAGTTACTGAATACATGCCTGAACCTTATTTTTTTTCCTGCCGTTTGATTTCTTTTATGTTAGCAAGCGGAATGCTTAAATTCTGACCGGCGTTTTCTGCAATTAAAGTTCCCTCTACGCAAATAAATCCCTCTTTGGGAACGGCGGCGGTATCTTCTAAAGATAGCTTTGCTGGGTAAAACACTTTGCCATCAAAAACCGTTGGCTCGTCTTCAATGGATAGAAAAACAATTTCATCTACTCCCAGCTCTCTTGTTGCATTGCCTATTCTGTATTCCAAATATCTGCCACGTTCAAGTTGTGGGTTTTCAATTACAAAGGTGTTTCCGCTCCTGTCTGTTAAGTTAAATGGCAAGGAGCAAGAAGCGAGCAGTAAAACAGATAAAATTAAAATCAGGTGGTGAAACATAGGATTTAATTTAGAAAATTTGACAGGACAGGACAAATTTACTATATTTATGCTTCCACGGTGGATGTAGCTCAGTTGGTTAGAGTACTGGATTGTGATTCCAGTTGTCGTGGGTTCAAATCCCATCATTCACCCTTTTTAGCGATTTTGGCAACAGTTATGTGCAAAATGCAAGGGTTTTGCTTTTTTTGCCATTTTTTCCAATATATTTAGTATATTTTTATAGTGAAACTTTAAAAAAGGTTATTTATGAAAGCAAAAAAAAGAGAAAAGCTTATGCCTCCGACTGATGGAAGCATAAAGTTGTCAAAATATGCTTTGTGGTGTTTGAAGCATCCAAACGGGTTGAAAGGAGCAAAAATACTGGATATGCGGGCGGTAATGAAATAATATGCGTTATTTAATAGATACGAATGTAAGTTATGTATATATAGTTCCCAATTCTTTCATCCTGACTAATCGCGATTCAGACAACGGCTAATAGTCCCTATTCTACGAACCATAGGGGAAAGAGAAACCACCTTTTATTCCCCAAGAACTCGCATTACGATTATTCATCGGTGTTATGTAATATTGCACATCAACGAAGAGAAAGAGTCTAAGCCCACCTCCGACTGAGAATGACGGACCTCTATACCAACCAGTTCCTGCCTTCAAATACAACCAACGATATTCAAAAAATGATAATTTCGCTGAGGGTCCTATTCTCATATATGAATTGTCTTCTTTCTTACGAGGAATAATCACATCAAGATCCGCCCCAAAACTCAAATGACCGTCAGCAACACTCACAAATTCAGGGTTTAAGGACATGCCGCCTTTTGAGTCAATAAGCCCACCAAAGCCAAGAGCAAACCACGGTTCTTTAAAGCTAGCAAGATATTTCTGCTTCTTTTCCTCCAATTCCATCTTTCGTTCCTGTTCTCGCTTTCGTTCCCATTCCCATTCTTGTTGTTCAGCCTCCAGCCGTTCTGCCGCCAGTCTACGCCTCCTTTCTTCCGTATTCATCTTATGCGTATATTTAACCGATTCATTATGTTTAATTATCACATCCACCACTTCCCTGCCTTCACCGATTTCAACCTTAGCACACATAGGCATGGAACCGCTGAAAGGCGTTTCGCCAACCCGTACGCCATTCACGAAAACAGGCTCGCTGACAGGTTCGTCATCCGCTTCAGCATTTAAAACCAAACCGCCCTTTTTCAGTCTTATATTATTCGCCATATTGAAGACTTCACGCTTGTCCTTGTTTATACCCGCCTCAAAACTTATATCCTCATAACACCTATGGCTGAGTTCCACCTTGTATTTATTGGGCGAAAGCCTGTTTTCAAAAGAGGAAAAGGATTTGCCATTTATGGACAAACTCCATCGCTCATCGGAGCCAATGCCGTCCGAATAGGCAGGCTTTATCTCCAATACCCCGAAATTTGCCTTCATCCGAATGCGTATGCTCTGATTATTCTGTTTTATAGAAACAGTTGTGTCTGCTATCTCGTATTGCTCCAACGCAGCTATTATGCGAACGCCGCCTTCCCCAAGCTCAACGCTACACGGCGTTTTTGTGCAACGGGCAGCGGGCAGTCCGTTAAAGCTCAAAGTAGCTCCTTCCGGGTCGCTCGATATACTTGCCAAATAATGTTTCCCTCCCGTGAATTCGTAATCATTGAATATTATATCCGAAATTGGAAGCGAAGTAAATCACATCATCGCTCCCCTCCGCGAGCCGCACTGGCTCAAGCCCTTTGATTGCAGGAGCGGCTGCGCCAAGCGCACCAAGGTGCTTGATGCCCTTTGAATAATCTTTATATAGAGCAACGGACACGTACGGGTATTCCCCATTCCTCACTTCCTCTGCGAACTTAGGCTCTGCTTTATCCACTTTCAACAGTAAAATGTTTTTGTCGCCAACTTTTGCATCAACTATTGAAGCAACGCGCGGGCTGTCGGTCGCCGGATGCCCCTTGACCATAGGCGGCATATAGCTATTGCTCACCTGCGCCCGCACTCCTTTTGCTATGCTTGCAATATCTTCCGGTGAGAAAGTTCTTTCAACACCGGAGAAATCTTTGAATGTCCCAGGCCTCATAGCCTGAACCCATTTGCCGCTTTCAGAAACTTGTGTATTCATATTGGTAAAAAATAAACAAGGGGTTGCGCCAAATAAGTGGACAAAGTCACGTCTTTTGTCCACTATGCTCAATTATTTTCTTTTGCAGGGGCAAAAGGGAGAAAAAATGGAAAAGGAATTCTTGGAAAAAATATTCCATGCGATATTTGGAAGGATGGGGCTGGGCGCTATATTCCTAGCAACCACTATATTCATCTGGGTGCAGATGCGGGAGACTCAGGATAAAATGTACGATCTCTTCGTGGAGCAGATTAAAAAGAGCGATGCCAGGATTGAGTCTCTCATGCGGCAGACGGAGCAGTGCTGCATGAGCTCAGGCCGCAGAAATCTCGTGGGAGGCACGGAGTGACCAAAAAGAACGAAAACGGCGACTACGCCAGAATGCTGTACGTAATGCACGGAATGAGCCTCACGGAAATAGCCGCCGAGCTTGGAATAGCATACAGGACATTGCAGAATTGGAAAGCAGAGGGCGAATGGGGAAAAGAGAGAGCCTCCTTCGTGCGGGCAAAAGAAAACACTAGCCACTCACTAAACATTGAACTAGCGAACATAATACGTTCAATAGAAAAAAAGCGTGCCGCTAGTGAAGAAGTGGACATGGAGCTTTACGAGCGCATTAGCTTGCTTGTAAAAAGTATAGGTCTGTCACGAAAAAACGAAATGAACTCACCCAAGCCAAAGCAAGGCAAGTTGAGCGCAGGTGAGGCATTGGAAAAAATAAATAAGATTCTAAAAGGCGAGGAGCTTTGAAATCCTTTTTCCTGCCATATCAAATGAGGTGGCTCAATGATAGGAGCCGCATAAAGATATTTGAGAAAAGCCGCAGGATTGGCGGAACTTATACGCAAGCTTATGAAGATGTTTTTGATTGCATAGCGACTAAAAATCTTAAAGTCTATTTCTCTTCAACCGACATGACGGCGGCAAGCGAATATATTGACTACTGCTCCGACTGGGCTATCAAGCTGAACGCGATAGCTAAAGTTATTGAGCAAACGCAGGGCGATGAGCCTAGCATTGAGTTTCTGGACGAGAGCAAGGGAATCAAAAGCCTCGCTATTGAATTCGGCAACGGAAGCAAGATAACAACCCTTTCAAGCAACCCGAAGGCATTCCGGTCAAAAGGTGGCAAGATAGTATGGGACGAGGCGGCGTGGCACGACAACGCGGAAAAAATGTGGGCAGCAGCGAAGCCAGCGGTTATGTGGGGACACGCTATGAGAATATTGTCCACTCACAACGGCAAGAACAGCGTTTTCAACAAACTGATAGAAAAATCAGACGAGACCGGATACTCAGTGCATAGGGTTCCAATAACCTTGGCTGTGGAAGAAGGGCTTGCCGACAAGATACTGGGCAGGCAGCTGACAAAAGCAGAAAGAGAGGAATGGCTTGCAACAGAGCATAAAGGATGTTTAACTGAAAGTGCATGGCGGCAGGAATACCTGTGCGAGCCGCAAGACGAATCCTGTGCGATGCTTCCTTACACATTGATACAAGCTTGCGAAAGAGAGAACCTGCTTGCTGGACCGAAGAGCCTAGCCGGAGAACTGTACTTAGGGCAGGACGTGGCTCGCAGAAACCATTGCAGCACAATTTATGTTCTTGAGAAAACCGGAAGCATTTACACTACACGGTATTTGAGGGTTATGAGGAATATACCGTGGAGCAAGCAGGAAGAAATTTTGTATGAGCTTTTGGAGAATCCAAACATACGCCGTGCTTGTTTGGATAAAACAGGACTCGGCGACCAGTTCTGCGAGCGGGCGCAGGAACGCTTTGGCAGGACAAGAGTGGAAGGAGTGACTTTCACAGGAAGCGTTAAAGAAGATTTAGCCATATCCCTTGAAAAAGCATTCCAAGATACTTCAGTGCTCATACCCAAAGACGATGAGCAGAGAGAGTCGTTGCACTCGGTTCGCAAGATAGTGACAACGGCTGGGAACACGCGCTACGATGCAGCAGAAACAAAAGCGGGGCACGGCGACCATTTTTGGGCTTTGGCACTTGCCCTGCACGCAGGCGGGAAGCAAAAAGGGATGCCCTGGGCGGTAAGCTCAAACCCGTGGGAAGGACCCGGAAGCGCGAAAGCGATTTTAAAGGGGTTTTAAGCCCTTTGGAGGGCTGACCCTAGCAAAGGAGCATCAAGGCTATTAAAATCAAAATTGAACGCAGTTAAACAGCATTTGAACGGGATTAAAAAAGCGAGGCAACGAGGATGGCAAAAAAAGAGACAAAAAAGGCAGATTTGAACGTTTTGACCTTCAAATTTCAGGAAATGGCAATGCCCGGAACAGGGATGCTGAACTACCTGCCCAACCCGGACACGGTACTGAGGGAGCAGGGTGGCAGGATCCAAGTTTACAGGGATATGAAAGACGGGCATCTTGGCTCGGTGCGAAGAAAGCGTCACGCGGGGGTCAGCTCCAAATCGTGGTCGCTGCAAAGCGGGCAGGGGAGCTACGAAAAAGCGAGGAGCGTTGAAACGCATCTTTGGAACATCGGACTGAGGGATGCCATAAAGCAGATGATGAAAGCACTTGACTTCGGATACCAAGTGACCGAGATAGTCTGGGAAAACGTAAACGGAATGCTGCTGCCGTCAATGCTAATAGACAAGCCGCAGGAGCTTTTCAGATTCTCCAAAGCTGGAGAGCTGGAATTCACGAACGAAAAGAATGGACCTATACCGCCGTACAAATTTTTGCTCGTGCGGAACAATGCAACCTCTGGCAACCCCTACGGCGAAGCATTGCTCTCCGAATGCTTTTATCCGCTCGCTTTCAAAAAAGGGGGGCTGCAATTCTGGCTGATGTTCGCGGAGAAATTCGGATTGCCAAAAGCGGTGGGGAAAATTCCGCCATCCTCATCGCAAACGGAAATAGACAATCTTACCAAAGTGCTTTATGGGCTGGTTAGAGATGCCTGTGCCGTAATCAGCGACAATGGCTCCATTGAGCTTTTGGAAAGCAAAACAAGCGGCACATTGCCATACGAGTCCATCGTCCGGTGGGCGGACAGAGAGATGTCAAAAGCATTCCTGGGCGAAACACTTACAACCGAGCAAACAGACAGCGGAGGAACGCGAGCACTTGGCGAAGTGCATAATGATGTAAGGGCAGAGCTTACAACGGACGACTGCGCTATGGTTGAAGCGGCTTTCAACACTCTTTTGAAATGGATATGGGAAATAAACTGGCCGCTGGATGCGGAAATCCCCTGGTTCCAGTTTGCGCAGCCAAAGGACATGCAAACCGGAGAGCTGGAGAGGGACAAGAAGCTGTATGACCTTGGAATAAGATTCACGGAAAAACATTTCGTTGATTTGTATGGAATAAGCCCAGACCATATCGCTGAAATTTCAAACTCTGCACAGGGTCCTATGTTTGCTGAAAAACCGGAAGCGAGGCAGAAGCCGCAAGCAAACCGCGAGACGGTTGTTAAATTCGCTGAGGGTTTGGCGAGCGCAACCAAAGGATTGACTGACCCTATATATGAGCTGGTGGCAAACGCAAAGAGCTTGGAGGAAGTGAGGGACGGGTTGATTGGGCTTTTTGCCGAGATACCGGTGGAGGCAATGGGCGAGGAAATGCAAGCAGCGTTTCTAGCCGCTGACCTTGCTGGCAGGTTTGACATAATGAGAGAGGCGGGGCTTGCGTGAAAGACGGCGAAGATCCAGTCAGCTTCAAGTTCAAGGATGGCGCGTACCACGAAGCTCTTAAATTCTTCCGCCAGAAGGTCAATATGCCAACGGAGAAGTGGTATGACCTTAAAGGCATTATGCACAGCAGGGCTTTTGCGATAGCTGGCGAAATAAGGGAAGGGGTTCTAACCGATTTCAGGGCAGCAATAGACAGAGCCATAGAGAAAGGCGCAACGCTTAATGATTTTAGAAAAGATTATGATGCGATAACCCGTAAGTGGGGTGAGGACTGCAAGCTCTTTGAGAAAAGCGCGGATCCCAAGTACGCGGCTTGGCGGTCAAAAGTAATCTACTCCACAAATCTAGCCGTTGCATACTCGGCAGGTAGAGAGGAACAGATGCACGACCCAGAGATGAAAGGTATCTGGACTTATGCCGTTTACAAAACGATGGGAGATGGCAGCGTGAGGGACGAACACGCTGTGTGGAATGATGTTGTGCTGCCAATCAACGATCCGTGGTGGATTACACACTCCGCCCTGCGGCTGGGGTTGCAGATGCTGGAAAGAGCCTTTGACTGAAGAGGAAGCGAAAGAAATAGGGATAAGGAAAGAAGCACCCAAAACTCCTATGCAGGATGCAAAAATGAAAGGGGCTGGCTGGGACCACAACCCCGGAATGGCAGACAAGGGAAACGATGAGGCAATGAGGGAGTATTACAAACAAAAGGAGAAACGCGATGGAGATTGGGAAAAGCTATCGCAGTATGGGTATTACAAACAAAAAGGAACTCCAAAGCCACTGACTCCATTAGAAACGAATATAAAGCCGCTTAAAGACCCTCTCACTCCAACCCAGTTCAAAAATGCTTTAAACGAGTATTTGAACGTTGAAAAAAAAGATTTCAAAACGTTTGAAAAAAGCGATGGAAAGGGGTTTACTTTCAGCTATGCGGTTGATACGAAATTTTTAACCGATCATTTGGCGGGAAAAAGCCAGTCCGACTGGGAAGGCAGGTCAAAACAGGTAGAATTGATAGCAAGCACAATAAACGATCCTCAAAGAATATCAGCGGTTTTTATGAAAAGCAAGGGAACGGGCAAAGTTGCAATAAGGCAAGTTTTCTACAAATCATTCAAATGCGATAGCGAGGTTATTCCGGTAAAGGTGGTTTTTGATGGCGGAATGGTTAAAGATATGGAGATTAAAAACGAAACGATAAAAGATACAAGCAAGCCAGCTTTCAAAGGTTGGACTACGTTTCATAAATCAAAGGAGATGAATATTGATGGGGTGGTTATTTATGAAAAGCCATAAAAAGCAGCACGGTCAAGGCTATACCGACTTTTATGGGTTGCGTTAAGCCAAGACCGTGCGCATACATAAATATACAAAATTTTTTAGGAGAGAGGTAGGAAAATGTCAAAAGAGAAAAAAACGAGGTTTTGCACAATATGATACCATACCAAGGCTGTAAGGTATATCAAGGTAGATGGGCAGTCTCAACCGCTTTTGGTATTCTTAAAATGATTCCATCCGCAGAAAACTTTTATGATTTATTCGGTGGCGGCGGTTCTATTGTAGAAGCAGCGTGCAGATTCCAAGAAAATGGATTGTTTGAGCAAGGGCAAAAGTGGAAGCATATACACTACAACGAGCTTAACACAGGCGTTTATTTGCTTAATAAAGCTATTTGGGAGGGCACGTTTGACTTTGACAAGGCTAGAAGAACTTGGATAAGCAGGGAGCGTTTCTTTGCGGAAAAAGACGAGCCGACTGCGTGGGGAGCATTTGTGCGGTTTTGTTGGAGCTTTGGGGGCGGTGGAGATATGTACATTTATGGAAAAGAAATAGAAAATACGCGGAATTTGCAACACCTTTTAACCCTTATGGACTGGGTGCCGGGTGAAACGCAAAATGAAAAAAGGCTTTTTCTTAGAAAAGAGATTGGGAAAGTGCTAAAAAACCACAAACAACTGCAAAGTCTGCAAAGGCTGGAAAGGCTGCAAAGTCTGGAAAGGCTGGAAAGGCTGGAAAGTCTGGAAGGTCTGCAAAGGCTGGAAAGTCTGGAAAGGCTGGAAAGGGTCAATAAAACGAACAAAGATTACAGAGACGTGCCAATAGAGCCTAATAGTGTTGTTTATTGTGACATTCCCTATGAAGGTAGCGGAAAGTGCTACGGTGTGAATTTTGATTTTGCTGGTTTTTACGAATGGTCAAAAACGAGGGAGTTCCCCGTTTACCATAGTGGCTATATGTGTAGTGACCCATTTTTCAAATTAACGTGGGAAAAAGTTACTCAATGTAGAATGAGTAAGAAAGACGGAAAAGGTATTTATAAAACAGAGAAGCTTTTTTGGAATGGGAGGAAATTATGATAGTTAATTTTTTTGCCGATGTGACGCGGAACTACATCAAAGAGATGCAAAAAAGGGCTAGGGACAAGCGGATATGCCTCAACCGGATTGGTCAGCTGGTCGTTACCAGCGTAAGGCTAAACTTCACCAAGGGTGGCAGACCGGAGCCCTGGAAGCCGAGTTCGGGAAAAAAAACGCTTGTAGGGTTGGGAACGCGAGGCGGTCTAATGGGTTCAATCCATTACAAAGTCAATGGGAACACTGTAGAGATTGCAACCAACAAACCCTACGCCGCAATACACCAGTTCGGCGGAACCATAAAAGCAAAGAACGCCGAGTATCTCAAATTCAAAGTCAAAGGAAAATGGGTTTCCAAAAAAGAAGTCATTATTCCAAAGAGGGAATATATGGTAATTCAGGAAGCAGACCACACACGTATAAACGAGCTTTTGGCAAAATACATAACGGAGGGAAAATGAGCAAGAACGAACCGATCGGGTCATCTTTTTACGTCAATAGCATGGGTGAATGTATGCGGCTTGACGAATACGAGTGGGGGCACATTAACACTCGCGTGGGAAAAGTTTCTATTTTAGAACCATGGGAAACACAGGCAATGGAAAAGACAGCAACAAACCCGCAGACAAGCGGGACAGCAATGGCAGAGGACCAGAACTCGCGGAACATCAGGGCGGAGGCGAAACATGGACAATAAAGAATCAACTGCCGCCGCAGCCGCCCAAGAAGAAGTGAGCGAATGGGGCAACCTCCTGTTTGACGTAAGACGCTCAATCCGCTATCATTCAAAGAGAGCGGATTATTATAGGTTCTGGGCAAAATTCGCAACCGCCATTTCGCTGATTTGCGGAAGCGGAGTTGTAGCGACAACAATAAGCAAAGACTCTAATGCCTCAATAGCACTGGGAGCGACAACGGCAATTGCTTCAATAATAATCCTAGTGTTTGGCTACCCGGAAAAGGAACGGCTGCACGAGGATTTGAAACGCAAGTTTTCGGAGCTTGAAATACGGATGACCAAATGCGAAAGCCAGAGCGAAAAGAACCTCAAAGATTTCACAGCCGAAAGACTGCGCATAGAGGAAGACGAGCCGGAGGTAATTTCCGCGCTGAACACTGTGTGCCACAACGAGCTTGTGACAGCGCAGGGGAGCGGCAAAAAAGGAAAAATCCCAAAGTGGCGTGAAATATTTTGTCAGTATAATTTCCCAGGCCATAAACCGGAATTAGAATAAACTCAACTGCTCCGGCTTCCGCCCAGGAACAGCATTCATAACCCTGCTAACAGTGCGCTTGCTAACGCCAAGCTTCCAAGCAGCTTCGCTAATGCTCACATCATAATTTTTTCTAAGCCACTTTGCAATCATCGCTTTTGGAAAACTCGCAGGGAACGATATGCTCCTGCCTCTCAGCATATCCCACAGCCGCAACGTGGCGGCAACGCCGATGCGCTCGGCGAGCAGGCGGAGACCTTCGCTAGGCAAATGCGGGAGGTCCGCTTCTTCTAGGAAATCGGATGGGAGCATAATTGGAATATAGAAAAATCTACCGATAGTTGTTTGTAAAAGCAAAACCCCTGTCGTACATAGATGTGTAGCCTTTTATCAAAGGGACCGTCAAGTTTTGGTTTACCGGAACGCCTTGGGCTTGTGGAATAAGTTGTTGCAAGAAGAATGGGTGTGGCATTTGGGGCGCAAACTGCATCTGGTGATTATCCATCTCGCCTATGGAATAAAATTCCGCGTTGGCTGGCATGAGCTTATCTTTTATTTCTGTGACAAGCCCGTATTTCTTAGCTTCTTCAGGGCTTAACGTAGTTCTGTTGTGCATGTCATTTTTTATGTCGTCTTCTTTTTTGCCCGTGGTGAATGCTATTACTTTAGCTATGTTCTGCTGGTCTATCTGCAAACTTTTCAAATGCTCTTCCAGCATTTTTTCATCAAATCCCGTTGGTCCCCCTACTTGAAAATTAACACCGTGTATCAAAAATCTGGCGTTTGGAACGGAATATCTATTCTTTCCCGCGCAAAAAAGAATCACGCCTATGGAATCAACGCTGCCAAAATTATAGGTATCAACTTCAAGCGGTATGCCATAGAGGAAGTTGTAGAGCGACAAGCCGTGAAATACACTTCCGCCAGGCGAGGATATGAGAAGATGTATTTTCTGGTATCCGTTTCTTATCCTATCGTCAATTAATTTAATAAGGCTATCCGTGGTTTGGGGATTAACCGGAGCCATAAATCTAATGTAAGCTTCTTTCATAAAAAACCTCTTGGAGCTATTTGTTATAATATAGCAAATTTAATGCCAAAAATCGGTTATTGGCAAGGATTTTCTCGCAGATTGTCAATTTTTTTGCGGATTTTCGGCGATATTTGAGATAAGGCTCTAAAATACAAGAAGATAGGCTATCTAGCCCCGCCAGCCCTACGCCACACCCTTCCCAAAACTCACCACATCGCCGTAAGCCTGCTCCGAAATGTTTCAATAAGCATTAATTGTAAAAGATATTACCATTCAATTGGTTTGTAGTCTACAGACTGTGTTGCTGCTGTTTCGTAGGCTGTGGTTACATTTATGATACCTAAAAAATTCCTTGATACTGTTATAATAATCCCCCTTGATTTCTCGGCTGCCATAACTTTTTCAGCATAACTTTCAAACCCAACATCAAAGAGCGAAAGAATGACATAGTATGATCCGATTTCCCCAGCGCTTTTAGTGGCTGCGTTAGGCGAAGAGAGACTAGAAAAGAAGCCGTGATAGCCGCTTGCTCCGCCAATTGTAGTAGTAGCGCAACTGGACATTGAAAATCCTATTACGGCTACAAAAGCAGTAATGCTGAGAACTTTGAAAAACTTATACATATTTTACCTCTCTTTTTTTAGGGAATATAGAAAATAGTAAAACAAATGCACTCTTTTTTTGCGTGTATTTGTTTTACAATATAATCTTTTTAAAACTCACCACATCATCATAAGCCTGCTTCACGACATCTGCCTTTGCCTTGCCCTTTATCAGTTTGTAAAATTTCTCTGCCTTGTTTGCCATAGAACTTAAAGCAATATGGCTTCCCTTGTACATCCCTTTGACATTTTCAAGATCTACTGCGCTCGCCTCGCTAATAGAATGAATTGTTTTGAATTTTTTGTCGCATATCTTTTTGTCAGCTTTCAAAACTTCTCTCGCTTTGCGGATTTTTGCCAAATCTCCGATTATTGACTTGCCAAGGCTGGGAGAACCCTCTTTGTATGATTTATACGCTTCAATTACATCGTCCGCTATGCCTATCGCAATACCGTGCTGCCTTTCCAACTGATCCCTGAAACCCATATAAACTCCTTTGGTTTGGTTATTTTAAAGGAATGTAGAAATCAGGGGAACAAATGCACTCATTTTTTGTGTGCATTTGTTCCCCTATTGGGTATTTATTTCCCGTTTAACTTGAATTTGAATGCTTCAAAAATGCCTTTTATAGCCTCAACTTGCTCTGGCGTAAAATATTCTTCTGTATTTTCCTTCATTTCATTGTCAAAAAATTCATTAATTGGTTTATTTTCATCGACTAACCAATTCAAATCACAACCAGCTTGATACAATCTAACAAGAACGTCGTAGCTAGGTTTACTATTTTCGCTAGTATAAGCCCACATTTGCTGTGTCGGCATTTCAATTTTTTCACAAAGATTCGTTAGCGAACCGAATTTTTTCTTTGCAAAAGTCTTAATTTTTTCGCCAAACATAGCATTTTTCTCCAAAAAATATAAAAAATACATTATTTTTAGTAAAAAGTTACCTCTTTTACAAGAAATAATGTATATTTACTTTTAGTAGTGAATAATAACACTACTTGTTAGGAGAAAATACTAAAATGAATGTATCACAGGTTGATTTTCGCCCAAGAAAGATATCTTGGCAGTCGGTAGCCCAAGCGGTCAATGCCCATGCAACTAAGCCATATACGCCACAATATATACGTGACGTAGCTGTGGGCTATCGCACCAACAACCGATTAACTGAGCTACTTAATTCGCTTGGTGTTTTTTCCGCAATGCAAAAATGCAAGGAGGTTATATGAACAAGGAAGATGAAGAAAAGATTAAGAACTTTTCGAATTTCAAAGTAACGCTAATTTCGCCGGATCGTGAGGTTGAATGCAAATTTATTCAGCCATCATCAGATCCCACCTTTGCTCTTGCGTACTCGCTGCACTACTTGCCAGAGAAAGTCGGCGAATGCAATGTGGAGAAGTACACTCGTTACCGCGTTGAGGAAAAAAAGTGGCGGACAAAGGCAGAGTTGGAAGAAGGCTTCAAGCTGGCGGAAGAGGGCGAGCTATCCAAACTAGATGAAAGCAGGAAGAAAAGAATTGAATCAATTGGCGAAATCCTTAGACAGCTTGACGAGGTTGAAGTATGACAAGAGTTTCACAAGGAGGCCGTATGAAAGATAGAACACCTCCCATGGTAGCCAGGGATGAAGAGCTAATTAAAATAATGAAAGTCAACTTGCTGCTTCAGGAAGCTCTCTGCCTTTCAAGAGAGGTTGCGGAGTCGCACTTTAGTCAAAATATGGAACTTCTCTCTCTTGCTTACTTTACCGCCGACAAAATCGGATATACGATTAACGAAATGGGTAGGGAAATTTGGGACGGAGAAGTGTATCGGAGGTTTAAAGCAGACGTTTCAAATAAATTCGATGGATTTCGCAAGGAGGTCGAATGACCGCAACGCTTGAGCATCGCTACCGCTATATGACAAGGATTAACTGGTCTGCCATTGGCAACATTGCTGGATGCAGCCGATGGAAAGTAAATGATATTTTCGCTGGTCGCAAAACAAACAAACGTCTTTCCGCCCTTTTGGCGACCATAGAGCTGCCCCGCAAAATAGACTGGCGCAAGGTAGCCGAAAGAATGAACCCCTACCTCACCAAGCCCATCAACCCCCGCTACCTGCGCGAGATAGCCTGCGGTCAAAGGCGGAACAAGAAGTTGCGCGAGGATTTAGAGAAAATCGGCATTATTGAAATGCTAGAGAAGCAAAGGAGTTTCAGTTCATCAACAACCAAACAGGAGGCATTATGAAAAAATATCTGGTAGTCGCAGAACGGGAATCATTCCAAGAAATGAAGGAGTTCAACGTCGTGCTGCACAAGGACGACAATAAAGAGTCGGCTCGCAATATGGCATCTTTTCTCGGCGAGAAGTTCCCACAGCTTTCAATCGGCGTTTATGAGGCGGTTGAATGCGATGAGAAGGAGGGGGAGGGATGCGCATAGACGAAGCAAACGCGGACACTATCGCTATTGCTGTAAAGAACGGAATAATAGAAGCCGTGGAGCATTTTCTCAAAGAATACCGCATAGACCTTATGCCAGGCAACGAAGGATATTTCGTTAGTTTGGTAAAGCTCAATGAGGACTGGAGGAGTTTATGATAAAAACACCTCAATGCGAAACTTCTTCCAGTGAGCAATATATGGAGGCAGTGCCATTATGACAGAGCTAGTGTATTCCGAATTCTGTTCGTTTTGCGGTGCGCCGAAACACGATGATATGTTTTTATGCAAAACTCAAGGAATAAGAATATGCTTTAGTTGCTTCAAAGAAACTGGCGGTTGCGATACGTGCAACTGCGGAAGTTGTAAACAAGGGGCGAAAAAATGAAAATAGGCAGACCGCTTAAATACAAAACGGATAAGGAACGCAAAGAAGCGATAAAAAAATCCGAAAGAGCGTACTATCGTAGGAATAGAAAGAAGATAAAGGCGAAAGCGAAAAGCAAAAAATATAAAGAATACCAAAAAGAATACCAAAAAAATCGCTACGAAAGAATAAAGAAAGTTCTCGCATCTAAGGATGTTGACACGTCTGCTTTGGAAAAAAGAATTACCGAACTTGAAACTGAGCAAAAAGAAATTTTACTGACTTTGGAAGAAGTTCTTAAAGACAATAAAAGGCTGGAGAATTTGATTAAGTGGGGAGGGAAGAAATGAAAAAATATGAAGTCACATTAAGCTCGCCGCATGGTGCGATTGCGTACATGGTTGATGCTTGCGACAGCGACCGTGCCATTGCTAGGGCGCGTAAGAGGCTCGCGAAAGATGTTGGCGATCACAACGCGAGGAAGTACAGGCATTCTATAGCAGAGGAGATGGAAAAAGATGAAAACGGTTGAGGAAAAGATGTCGGCTATCGCAGGGATAGCCTTGTATTTGGAAGCGGCGGCGGCATTGTTTGAATGCGCGGTTGCCAAGCTGGAAGATTTATCGCAACTGATTGCAGCGGAGGAGATGAGCGATGATAAAAACAGGTAACGCGGAGGCACGTAAAAAGTTTGAGAAAAGCGCGGGTAAACTCAATACCAAGATGAGCGAGGCATTCAAAGATGCCGCAGAAAAAAAAGAAGCCGATGGCACTCTGCCAGCCGTCATTAGCGCACAACTGCCAGCGATAGTCAAATCGGGAGCGGAGGAGCTTGCTCCGCTGCGAATGTTCTTCACCACGAGCGTAATAAGGCATCACTTCGATGGCAGCGATCATTGGTTCTGCGCCGCTGATTTGGCGAAAGAGTTTGAATACCCAAGCGTTGAGTACGCGCTCAAAAAGCACTGCATTGAGGACGCTCACAGCTTCAAGCCGGACGGCTCCACGAAGCCTTTGCTGTATGTAAGCGAAGCGGACTGCTACAACTGGGCACTGCGCAGCGGCTCTCTGCGAGCGATGCCGTTCCGCAGATTGGTCACGCAAAAAATACTTCCCAAGATAAGGGAGTTTTCCAAATTTAAAACCGAAGAGGGGGAGAAAGAATTTTTAAAAAGCGAGGGCGTGGTTGCCAAAGACGTTCAGCTTGAGTTGTTCCCTGAAACGGTAAAACTTGATTTCAAAAATTTTTCCCAAATACACAACTGCCTTAAAAACTGCCGTGCTTGGCTCGCGAAGCAAGGCAAGGAGTTCCCCGCGCACGATGACTACCTGCGCTACCTTTTGCAGGAGGGCATGAAGAATGTCGGCTTCGGCGGCTAGGAACTGGCTAACGCGCACGTGGGTATCGCTCGGCGAGGCGGCGAGGCTTGAAGGCATTGACGAGCGCACTATACGCAACCAAACGAAAGTAGGAATGAACAGCCGCTATGTCTGGCGGCTTGGCGAGGGCGGAAATAAGGAAATACGCCTGTCGTCTCTCAGCGGCGATGCAATACAGCTTTATGAGCAGGAACAGCTTCCAGACGTTGAACCGTTAAAGCAGAGAGAGGACACTGCGGAGTTCTGCAAGCTGTTCCACAGCAGCCCCGACTATGTGCAAAAGCACTGCCTGTTCTGGACCAATGTTCTTTTGGCAAGCTCGCCTTTTACCGGAACTATAAGCCTGGGTATTTTCGTTCACGACTGGAACTCAACGCACCCAGAGAAAGAGCAAATTTCATTGCCCAGGCTTTACGCCGTCCGCAAGCTCTACAAGGACAACGGCTACGACCGCTCCTTTCTGCTTAAAGAGCGTCACGTTCCGCAGAGCAAAGTGAAAGAGGAATGGCTCAACGATTTCAAGGATATGTATCTCAGGCAGCAGGGTGCGAGTGCCAATGACTGCCGCATATACGCGCTTGGCAAGGCTAGAATGAGGGGCGAGAATGTCACTGAGGAATGCTTCCCTAGCCTTGCCGCCTTTTATCGCGCCGCTGGCAAGATAGGCGAGGGCATCAAAACGTGGCACAGGGGCGGTGCGAAAAAATTCTACGATGACCGCTCGCTTTACATTGAGCGCGACTACTCACAGCTTCAAGCCGGATGGTGCTGGGTGGGCGACACAAGGACTTGGGACGTGCTCGTTAATGTGCCCGGCTTTGATGCGTTGAAGAGACCATACATCACAATGTTCGTTGATTTGCGCACTGATATGCCAATGGGCTGGCACGTGCATCACACGCCGCCAAGCGCGGCAAACGCTCTGACCGCTCTGCGGAACGGCATCAAGCATCACGGACTTCCCAATATGCTCTACGTTGACAACGGCAGGGAGTACCGCAACAAGGATTTCTCCGGCAACCCGCGCGGCGGCAACAACTGGGGTGCTGGCAACAATGAGGATGGCGAATACTGGATGCGCAGCGCGGCAAGCATACTGGGCATAGATATGAAATTTGCCATCGCCAAAAATCCAAGGACTAAAACGGTGGAAAATTCTTTCGGCGTTTACAAGAAAATCATAGACAAATCTTTCCGTGCATATTTTGGCGGCAATCCAATCGAAAGACCGGAGCAAATCAAAGCGGTTATGAAAGACGCAAGCAAGGCTCCTAGCCTTGCCGAGTTCAAAAGCATAGTGGAAAAGAATTTGCTTGACATAATCCCGAACTATCCGTGCCAAAGCAAACGGTTTGTGCAGAGAACCAGGAAAGAGGCGTGGGAATATCTGTATGCTCAACGCGTTCCAATGAAGTCCATCAGCGGCGATACGCTGGATATGATACCAACGCTTACAGAGGAATGCACGATTGGCAGGAACGGAGCGAGCATTGCGAAGCTCGGCGTATCGTGGTATGCGGAGTGGATGCCGTCAAGAAAGGGCGAGTCAATAATAGTCCGCTACAACCCGCAGGATTTAAGCAAGGCTTGGGGTTACGACAAGAAAAAGCAAATTCTGGGCGAGATGGGCAGGCCGCACGTTATCCCTGCTATCATAGACGCGCTTCCTTTGGAAGAGCAGGAGTTGAGCAAGGCGAAGCTAGCCGAGGCAATGGCGGCGCAGCGCAGGGAACGCAAAACGCTTAGAGATATGCGCGAAGAAAACAGCTTGAACGAGCTTGATATTCTTGAGGCTAGGGAATATGCCCTTGGCTTGATTTCGGATAGCGATGCAAAAACAAATGCTGTGCCCGGTCCGGTCAAGGCAACCAAGCACGATTTGGATAAAGACGTGCTTGCGAAAGAGTCGCGGCTCGGCGATCCTGGGCTTTTGGAGATGCTGGGTTGAATATGCGTTCAAATGGATTTAAAACACCTTTTAAAATAGGAGAAAAAGGCAATGGCGGAAGATATTAAAAAACGGCTTGAGTCATTCATGGCAGACAGCGGCGCATCGCAGAACAGGGTGGCGAAAGCACTCGGCATAAGCAGCAGCGCATTGTCCCAGTGGCTCAGTGGCACATACAAGGGCGACTGCAACGCGGTCGCGGCAAGAGTGGAGGATTACCTGTCCGCAGCGGAAGAGGGCGATGGCACGGCAAACTCATTGGAGGAACAGGGCATAGTGGAAACGAGCTGCTACAAGTCCGTTTCCAAATTCTGCGGCATCGCCGGAAAAAACCGGATGATGGGAATGTTGGTTGGCGAGGCAGGGGCTGGCAAAACAACCGCTTTAAGAGACTGGACCAGAAAGCATCCCACAAGCATACTGGTTGAAGCCGACCCAGGCTACACGCCGAGGGTGTTTTTTGAAGAACTTTGCAACAGGCTCAACATAAGCGTACCAAACATCACCCACTCCAAATTCACGCAGGTTGTCGACAAGCTCAAAAACAGCGGCAGGCTTCTTATGATAGACGAGGCGGAGTGGCTCCCAACGGAAACATTGGAATATGTCCGCCGGATTCACGACAAGGCAGGGATAGGAATAGTTCTCTGCGGTCTCGCAAGGTTGGAGCGTAACGTGCGCGGCAACCGCGAGCAGTTTTTGCAGCTATCAAGCCGCATCCAGCTTGTGACCAGGCTGAAAAACCTGACCCAGAAAGATGCCGAGGCATATCTTGAAAGCCGCTTTGAGAAATACGCGGACGGCTGCGGCGAGGCTCTTTTTGAATTGAGCGGCAGGAACTGCCGAATAATGGCAAACCTATGCAAACTATCCGCCGAGATAATGCTTAACAGCAACGCGCCAAAGCTGACCAGGGACATACTGGAAAGCGCGAGGAGCTTGTCAAGATGAAAATCTATAGCCAGAGTTCACGCATCCACGCCTTGGCAGCAATTCTAGGAATGGGCGATGCGCAATACAGGGATATGCTGCTTGATCTCTACGGCAAGCATTCAAGCAAGGAGCTAACCCCTACACAGCAAACAGAGCTTATGAAAATATTAGGGAAACAGGTGGCAACCGCAAATAATAGCAAACAGCCTAACCTTAAAAGCCGTAATCCCTCCTGGGCAACACATAGGCAGCTTCATGCTATAGAAGCAATGTGGAAAAAAGTAAGCCGTGCCGAGACCGCCGAAAGTAGAAAGCTGGCCTTGCTTGCTTTCTGCAAACGCATAACCGGATGCGAGCTTCTTGAATGGCTTCGCAAGAAAGACATCCGCAAGCTGATGAAAGCTTTGGAAGCGATGGGCGCAAGCACACCGGAACAGTACAACAATCAACCTTTAACCGGCGAACCAATCGCCTAGGAGACACAATGGCAAAAACAGACAAAGACGGATGCTGGCTTGACGCGAGAGGCAAAGCCACGCCCGTGGAATGCATCAACAAGCTCGTTATTTACAAAGATAAGCTTGTTGAAGACAAAATCCGTAAAGCCCTAAAGTTGAGCAAGCAACTCATGGAATTCAAACAGGAATGCACTGCTGGTATAGACAATTATTTGAAAAAACTAGCTAAAACTAACAAGGTTAGAGAGAACTGGAAGGGCAACATAGCTCTAAAAAGCTTCGATGAAAGCATGGTGATAGAACGAGCCATGAATGACCGGATAGAATTTAGCGAGGGTTTGCAGCTTGCGAAAGCACAGATAGACGTGTGGCTCAAAAACCGCATTGGGTCCTTAGATCAAAACCTATCAAAGGTAGTTTCTCAAACCTTCAACGTCGATAAGCGAGGCCGAATAAACACCGCAATGGTGCTTAAGTTGATGCAGCTTGAAATTGACGAGCCGGAATGGCAAAAGGCAATGGCAATACTGAAAGAAAGCATATCAGTGGCTAGTACCAAAATGTACATAAGGTTCAAGGTGAAGCGAAATGGCGAGTGTGGCGAAAGCTGGGAAAACATATCGCTTGATTTTGCAAACGTGGGAGATTCTGATGCCAAAGATTGAAGCGAAACTTACAAGAACGTGGTTCAGCGACAAGCGGACGCTAGGCGTTTTGGAACTGTTTGCCGAAGGCGAGCTTGCATTCTCGTGCTACACGTGCGAGGATGCAGTGCGAGGCAACGGAGACCCAGCGCGAGTCAAAGAATGGAAAGTGCAGGGGCAAAGCGCAATTCCTTACGGAACATACACGTGCAAATTTACGCACAGCCAAAAGTACAAACGCAATATGTGGGAACTTCAAAACGTCCCGGGATTCCAAGGAATCCGAATTCACTCCGGTAATACTGAAGATGATAGCGAGGGGTGTATATTGCTGGGCGAACGGATAGACTCAAACTACGGTGGAATCTTGGATTCCAAAAAAGCGGTGGATAAATTTGAGGCTATGCTTGCCAAAAGCGGCAATGGGCAGTTCCAAATATCAATCACTGGGCAAGGGGAAGCATGAAAAGAACGTTAGCCATAGTAATCTTGCTTATTGCTCTTATAGCTGTGCTTTGGCACGATCTTTCCAAAACGAGTGGCATAGAAAATATATCCGTGGAAAAAATAATCACGGACACTTTGTATGTCAAAGAAACGGACACGGTATATTCCAGCTCGCTTGATTCCAAAAAGGCAGTGAGCTGGAAAGTGTATGGCTACAAAACTGACACGCTCGTGATAGACAGCGTTAGGTTTGAATTTATGGAGCAAGCCAGAGAAACCGTTTACGTGGCTAGAAAAGAGGCTGAAACAGTCTCAAAAGCATCGCAGAAAGAAAATTTGCAAGTGAGGGTAAATCCGATTAAAGACGGATCTTGGAAAACTCATAAAATATTCGTTGGTGTTGGTGCCTCGCTTGTAAATCTTTACGACACTCCAAAATATTATTTAGGCTATGAGCTGGAAGTTCCTATGTTTGGAAATTTCTATGTGTCGGCGAATTTAGAAAAAGAATTTTCCATTGATTTTAAAGGTAGAGCTTCGGTTGTGGCTGGGGTTAAGTTTTAATGCTTAGACCTATTCTATTTAACACAGAAATGGTTCGGGCTATTTTAGACGGTCGTAAAACACAAACGAGGCGTATTAAGTTCGACTGTGAGGTTGACGATGTGCTTTGGGTTAGGGAGACGTGGAAAATGGGCTTTACAATAGAAGGAGATAAAAAAGACGGTTTTAATTGTGAAATTGAGTTTAAAGATGGCATTAGTGATATGGTGCATTTTAAAAAAGAACGTGCTAAAAAATTTGAGAAATTCCTACTGAAACCAAACAAGTGGATTTCCTCTATGTATATGCCTCGCGAAGCTTGCCGCCTGTTCTTAAAAGTGGAAGATGTATGGGAGCAGAAATTGCAAGATATTTCGCCAGGCTGTATTTGCTGTGAGGGCGTTGAAGATATATTTGAGGAAATATATAAAAAGGAACGGCGATTTCTAGCAAACGAAGTTCATAAAAGACTTTTAATAGATGAATTCATTAAGCTATGGGACAGCATCAACGCCAGGCGCGGCTACGGCTGGGACACAAATCCTATGGTGAAAGTGATTGAGTTTAAATTGGTAAAAGTATGACAAATGAACTTTTCCCAAACTTTATGCAGCCAGTCAAAGATGATGGTAAGAAATGTGGAAATTGCAAACATGCTTGCCAAACGATACCTTATTGGACGGATAAAAAATACTTCTTCTGTGAGCTTCAATCTGGAAAAAATTTTACAGGCTGTAAATACATAAGACTTAAAAATAAAGCTTGCTATTTTTTCGAACGTGGTCGTAATTTTCATAAATACCATTCCGTTTAAAATTTCCGCAAATAAATTTCCATAAAAAATTTAAAAACCCTTTAAATTATATTTAAAATAGCGTTTTTGGCAATTTACCTAAAATAAAACATATCATTTCAAGTGAGAAAATAACCTAGGAAATAGGCAAAATAGGCAAAAAATCGGCAATTTCGGCAATTCTATTTCTCACCAAGCTAATACACACGAAATCCGATGAAATCAAGGCTTAGAAGCTAATTTTCTCGCTTTTCGCTATATTAAAACTGCCGAAAATGCACAATCATCTCCCTTGATTTGCACACCTCCTATGCCAGGTTCAATAATTGGTCCACCTGAAACACCTAGCATTTTCCTGAACATTGCTGGCGCATTTTCGTTTATTACTGCTACCAAGCCGAATACGTCTTTGGCATTGCCCGTAAAGGAACCGATTAAATTGCTTCTAACAACGTTATACAATTCCATAGAGATAGCATAATTACCGCCCAAACGCCCTAGCCTCGCCTGACCAATATAATCCGCGCTTATTGCCTTGCCCATATCTAGCATACATTTGTTTTTACATTCTTCTTTTCTCTCTGGACCCAGCATTTCCACTATGCTTTGTGAGGTCATAACAAAATATTTATTTTCGGGCAACATTTTCACAGCTATTTCACGTAGTCTATTGGTCAAGTAGGTTAATTCCGTGAAATCAAGCTCTGGGTTGCTGTCATCTACCGTGTTCAATATAGCAACGCGCTCTTGCACCTGTGCATAAGCGACAAAAGCAAAAAGCAGCAAAATGAAAAACGATTTTGCCATATTCACAACCCCCTGCCAACGGAGCCGAGAAAATCCGTGCTTAAATGGGGGGGGGGGGGGGGGGGTAGCAAAACAGCGGGTTTTCTGGGGGTGCTTGGGGGGTGGGAAAAACATTCGAGGAGCTTGCAGTGCAAGCCCTAGCGAATGTTGTTTTATTGCTGAAAGTCATATTGAATATAAACATAGTAAATTTTTAAGAGGAAAAAGATAATTTTGATTTAAAAAACTCTAAATTGAGAACCTCTTTTCGTATGCCAAATACCTAGAATAGTTATTGATTCCCTTTTTATTCTGTAATATACGTAATAATGATATTTTTTTAAAAGCTTTTTACGAACATTCTTTATATATATCGTCCCTATATTTGGATTTTTACCAATTTTAGCTATAAAAGCATAAATCGTCGATAAAAATTCATCTGAATATTGCAAAGAATCACAACGAATGTACCAATAAGCAGAATTTATTTGTTTTTGAGCTCTCAAAGTAATGTTTATATTCATCCCGAAACCAGACCTTGGCGAATTTCTTCAAATGCTTGCTTTATAGGAATTGTTTTGCCCTCATCGTCCTCTATTAAACTGAGTTCTATATTTTTTCGCAGTTCAAGAGCATCTATTTTTTCTCCTATGGATAAAAGCGTTTTTCTGCGAGAAAAAACTGGAACTTTGGCTTGTTCAACTATACTCATATTCTATCCTCTATTAAAACATAGAAAATTGTCCGAACCAAAATAAAGCCAATAATGGTGGCTCATTCTGAAATTATGTTAAAAAATCTCCAAATAGTGGGTCATTGGGCTTCGGACAAATTCTCATTTATTATTTACTATATTCTCCAATAACACAATAATTCAAAAAGGAAATAGGTAATGGCTACCATAACCAAAGAAAAGACTGCTGAGATTATCGCTAAATTAGGCAAAAATGCCGGCGATTCTGGCAATGTGCGTTCGCAAAT
>JAITFP010000109.1 GCA_031281275.1 Candidatus Fibrimonadaceae bacterium | reverse complement strand
AAACAAGGTTTCAAATGTTCTTTTACATGAATTGTCGCAATCGCATGACCACAAGCCCTTGCAAGTAAAATTTGTTTTTTATCTTTCAATTCTCTTGCATATTTATGACATTCAAATGCCTTTTTCCTCGCTTCATTAATTTTTATATCTTTTTTTAAGAAATCCAAACAAGTATTTAACTTTGAAATCAAAAATTCGTCATTACAAACTTTTATACATTCATTATATGCTGTTTTTATCGCTTCTTGCTTTTCCATAATTAATTCGCCGATTTTCCCTCTGCCATCCATACAATAAACTCACCCCACCATAAACTTCCAAGCAGGCTGCACTAAAACCTCAAACTCACCAATTTTAATATGATTTTCCGAAGCTGCAGTTATAATTTTCAAATTCCTGCAACCAGTAGCTTTTGCCGCCTCTATCAAGCCGTTTATCTCTCTTTTCTCTGTCTCTGAATTTTCTAAACTCCAGCAAACTTGTATTAATTCGCTCACGCTTTGCTTTTCCAAACACAAAAAATCACATTCGTATTTTTCCCTGAAATAAAACAAACCTTTGCCAAAGGGATGCTTTCTCCGCAAATACAAATAAACCGCATTTTCCAAAAATACCCCCTTGTTTTCAGAAACTCCGCCTTGCAAAGCATAATTAAAGCCGTTATCTATGCAATAATACTTTGACATTCCAGAAAATTCCTTGATTGGCGAAACGCTGAATTTAGGCAGGTGCAAAAACATATATATGCATTCCAGCCTATCTATAAGTTCGTAAATAGTATTTTTGGAAATTGCAATTCCAGCGGATTTTATTTCGTTGAAAATTTTATTCACGGAAGTTGGCTTGGTTAAATTAGCGAGCAGCCTTTTAATTAAATAACGCAGGACTTTTGTGTTTTTTATGCCATATCTCTCAACCAAATCCTTGAAAATCATAACGTGATAATATTCTTGCAAAATTTGTTCGCAAAAAACATCTTTAGTGAGTGCAATTTCTGGAAAACCGCCCTTGAAAAGATATTCATTGAAGGCATTTATTAAAACAGCTTTTTTTGCCGGGCTGTAAAAGTTTTTTTCAATATTCTTAAAATCGCAAAATTCAGAAAAAGACAATGGGAATATTTCAAATTGCAAAGTTCTACCCCTAAGGGCGGTGGCTATTTCAGAAGAAAGCATTTTGGAGTTGGAACCAGTTAAATAAATGTTTTTTGAAATGGTATCGTAAACTCTTCGAACAAATTTTTCCCAACCATCTGCAACTTGAATTTCGTCTAAAAAAAAGTAAACCTCTTTTACTGGAATTTCTGGATATAATTCCCTGTAGGCTTCTAGTATTAAACCTATATTATTTTCAGAAAAATCCAAACGTTCATCGTCTAAATTCAAGAACAAAATCTTTTCTTTTGGGATCCCATTTTGCAAAAGTTTGTTTTGAGCCAAAAAAAAGTGCGAAGATTTTCCAGAACGACGAACCCCAGGAAGGGTTATAACCTTTTCCGTATCCATTGGAATTTCCCAAAAACGAGCTTTTGCCTCCGCAGGCAAATTGCCTTGGCTTTCGACAATGATTTCTTTTAAAACTTCCTTCATATAGATAAATATACAAAATTTCCCTCAAAAAAGGAAACTTTTCGCATTTTTTTCCCTCAAAAAAGGAAATTTTATCATTTCGTTGCGATTAACCGCTATGTTTGCTCAAAAAAATTTATATCTTTACAAAGTATGGAAAACATCACAAAAATCGTGAAATTGGCACTTGTTGCTATGTTGGTAATCTTTTGCTTTGCTTGCGAGGAAAAAAAGGTAGCACCTATGCGTTCAGCTGCGGAAACGGAATGGGGTATAGGCAAAACTAACGGTGATTATTCAACACGCCCCACACGTCTTGTCGTTACGAAGAGCCACTCAAACTCAAGCAAAGAATTTACTCGCGCCGTTTACCAAGAAAAAATATTAAGAATTAAATATATAGGAGAAAAGGAAACGGCAAGAGAACCCGAAGAGATGGAAAAAAATTTCCCTAATTATGAGACTACGAAAGGCTCGGAATATGAAATCATTCATTTTGATACTACTGGCTGCGGAGGATCTTGTGGAAATCATTTCTTTTTCTTATATAACGATTCTATAAAGTGGGGAGGAGTACCGGATAACATCATTTACTTTCCTTACGAACACGAACGCCCGACTGCTTACAAGGCAGATCTTGAGGCTATGGAAAAACAGCAAAATGGACGCAAAATTATTCATTCGGAAGTAATTGCCAACTTTGATATTGGTGGAGAACCAAACAGTCTGACGCTTATGTTGTACGAAAATACCGATAACGGACTGTTTCAAATCGTTTTACGAGACCAAAATTACGATTACTTCACTGCCGATTATCCCAGCCAGTTATTTGACGGAAAGGCAAGTTGGCAAACAGGTGTGAACGACGATCCCGGATATTGGAATCTCCAGTTCGTTGGAAGAGTTGCCGAAGGCTTATTTCTAGTTACTGAATGGGGTAAAAATGAAGGAAACGATCTTCAAGTTTTTGTAGCGGAGAACGGAAAGTTGAAACTTTCTAACTGAGTGCAATCTCTTTCAAAAACTCCCCCAAGCTCTTTTTCCCCAAATCACCCTCTTTCCTCTTGCGAACAGACACCGCATTCTCAGCAATCTCTTTCTCGCCAACAACAAGCAAATAAGGTATCTTCGCCAACTCGCCAAGGCGAATTTTATAGCCAACCTTCTCGTTTGAATTATCAATTTCCGCACGAATGCCCGCCTCTATAAGTTCCGTGCGAATTTTTTCCGCATATTCCGAAAATTTTTCGGAAACGGGCAAAACGCGAACTTGAACGGGGGCTAGCCAAAATGGAAAATCGCCTGCGAATTCTTCGGTTAGAATGCCTATGAAGCGTTCAAGTGAGCCTAAGGCGGCGCGGTGCAGCATAACAGGCGTGTGTTTTTGGTTGTCTTTGCCAACATATTCCGCACCAAGGCGGCCCGGCATATTGAAATCCACCTGTATTGTGCCGCATTGCCAATCTCTGCCCAAAGAATCTTTAAGCACAAATTCCAATTTTGGTCCATAGAATGCGCCTTCACCTGGGTTTAGCTTGAATTCCAAGCCAGCAAGTTTTGTGGCTTCTTCCAAGGAGTGTTCCGCTTTATCCCAAAGTTCGTCTGAGCCAATTCTGAGTTCTGGGCGTGTGCTGAATTTCACGGTTATTTTTTCAAAGCCAAAAACTTTGTAAAGGTCTTTTACCAATGTGCAAAAACTGCTCACTTCCTGAGTGATTTGCTCCTCGGTGCAGAATATATGTGCATCGTCTTGAACAAAACCGCGAACTCTCATCAATCCGTGCATTGTGCCGGCTGGTTCGTTACGGTGGCATTTTCCAAATTCTGCAAAGCGAAGCGGCAAGTCACGCCAGCTTTTCAAGCCTTGGTTGAAAATTTCAATATGGCAGGGGCAGTTCATCGGCTTTACCGCCATATCTTTCTCACCTGCCAAGGTTTTGAACATATTGGAATCGTATTTGTCTGCGTGACCGCTTTTTATCCAAAGGGATTTATCCACTATTTCGGGGGTAATCACCTCTTTGTAGCCTCGCTTTGTTATCTCTTTGCGAACAAAATCTTTCAACACATTTACAAGAACGGCTCCGTGCGGGTGCCAAAACACCATGCCGGGGCTGTGGTCTTCTATGTGGTATAAGTCCATCTCTTGCCCAAGGCGGCGATGGTCTCTTTTCTTTGCCTCTTCCAAGAATTTCAAATGGGCATCCAAACCCGCCTTGTCAGCAAAGCAGGTTCCATAAACTCTGGTGAGCTGGTCGCTTTTTTGGTCTCCGTGCCAAAAGGCTCCGGCAAGACTCAGAACTTTGAATGCTTTTAGTCTGCCCGTGCTTGGAACGTGGGGGCCTGCGCATAAATCTTCCCAGCCTTCGTTTGGAATTCCGTTTGCATAAAAGCTAAAAACAGTATCTCCGCGTTCAATGGCTCTGTCAACGTTGTCTCTTTTGTATTTATCGCCTTCTGTGCGTTTAAGGGCTTCTTGTTTTGAAACATCAATGCGTGTAAATGGGCGATCTTCTTTTATTATCTCCGCCATCTTTTTTTCAATGCGTTCAAAATCTGCATGTGTCAAGGGCTCGGGTGTTGCAAGGTCATAGTAAAAACCGTCTTCCACAGGGGGACCATAAGCAAGCCTTGTGCCCGGGCAAAGTGCGCAAATTGCCTCTGCCAAAACGTGGGCGCAGGAGTGCCGTAGCACATAAAGAGCATCGGCATCTTCGTTGCTCGCCGTTATTATGCGAAATGTGCCATTTGTAGTTATGGGGCGATTTAAGTCTAAAATTTTTTCACCGAGTTTAACGGCAATAGCTTTGCGAGCAAGCCCTTCAGAAATGCTTTTTGCGATATCCAATCCGGTAATCCCGCTTTCAAGGGATTTTTCAGAACCGTCTGGCAATGTTAAGGTTATTTGCGACATATAGGGTGTAAGGTAGAAATTTGTTTTCTACCTAATCCGCCGTCTCTTTCAACCCTCTGAACTCCGCCAACTCACTAAACTCACCACGCAACACATAAATCGCCTTCCCAACCAAATAAAGCGAGCCGGTTATCAACACCGGACTTTTTGATTTGAGAACGCAATTTTTAATGGAACCTGCAAGAGGTTCTGCTTTTATTTTCAGCTTTTTGCAAATCGCGCAAAGTTCTTCCACGCTTCTTGCCCTTGAATTTTCAATTTGCACCGGATAGCAAACGGATATATGCGGTTTTAAGGCTTTAAGAACATTGAAAGTATCTTTATCTGTTAGAGAAGCGAAAATGCAAGGCAGCGAATTTATATTTTTTTCTTTAAAACACTTTGCAAGCTCCTTTGCCGCTGCCGGATTATGTGCTCCGTCTAAAATGGCTTTTAAATTCCCATTTTTGAAAAGCATTTGCATTCTGCCGTGCCACAAACTTTTTTTAAGAGCGGCTCTTGCCAAATTTTCATTAAAATCGCTAGCCAAAAATCTCTTCGCAACCGCCCACGCTAATTCCGCATTCCTCACATAAATTTTCCCATAGTTCCCAACCGCAAGCGGCGGGGAAACTCGTTTTCTCTTTGTGATTACTATTGCACCATTTTTTGCAATTCCAAGTTTTTCTCTTAAAATTTCCTCTTTTGTGTTTCCCAGAATTTCCGTGTGGTCCAAACCTATGCTTGTCAGTGCAACAATATCCCCTTCTGCGATTTTTGTGCAGTCCAGCCTGCCGCCTAGACCTGCTTCCAAAACGGCAACTTGAACTTTTTTTTCTTTAAACCACAAAAAGGCAGCAGCCGTTAACGCCTCAAAATAAGAAGGTTTAACTGTTTTTGATACTTGTTCTATACGTGTCAAAATGGAATCAAGTTCTTTTTGCGGAATCATTTTTCCATCTATTTTAATTCTCTCCCTGAGGTTCACCAAATGGGGGCTTGTGAAAAGTCCGGTTTTGATTCCGTGGGCTTGCAGGATATTTGCCAAATAAAGAGCGGTGCTACCCTTGCCGTTTGTGCCAACTATGTGAATGCTTTTAAATGATTTTTGCGGCTTGCCTAATGCCTTGCACAAAGTTTTTATATTATGCAAATCAAACATTGAATTCTGCGGGATCTTCTTCCGCAAACAAGGCTTCTTCTTCCAGTTCAAGTTCCAAATCCATTTCTCCAAGGGCACTTTCTATATCGTCTTCGTTTTCTATGTCTTTTGATTTTTCCATTGAACGCCGCATGAGTTCCATTTGAGCATCTGAAAATACACCCTCTTTGGATTGCCCAAGCCCTAACAGCATAGCACAATCCGTACAATAACCTAGGGATTTGTCAACGTAATATTTTTGGTCAACATTATTTATATTGCATTTAACGCAAATTTGCCCTTCGCAACCTTCAAAATAGGTTCTATTTTCAAATTCCAATTGCTGTGAAAGAAGCTCTACCAAATTCTTGCTGTCTATGGGTCCATTTACTTTTGGTCTGCTACAAGCAGTTGGTTTTTCCAGTAATTTTTGCTTGCCAGAAATATCATCTTTTTTCAAATCAACAAAAAAAGGAACTTTTAAAAACCTTGCTCCCGAACTCATCAAAGAAGATTCAACTTTTTGCTGCGGAGTTTTTTGCGCAACTGGCTTTGGAGCTTTGGCAGCGGACTTTGAAGGTTTTGCAGTGGGTTTTGGGGGTTTGGTAGCAGTCTTTTTAGGTGCGTTTTTTTTAGCTGGCATAAAAATTCCGTTTTTATTTTGTCTCTGTTATACGCACGCTTATAATAGGGTCGTAGGGTTCTATGCGATAAATCACATCCAAACCCTTTTCCACCATTCCAAAAACGGTGTGCTTGCCGTCTAAATGCGGTTGATTCCATTGAACAATAAAGAACTGCGAGCCACCGGTATTAGGTCCCGAATTTGCCATGGAAAGCGTACCCGGAACGTGTTTTAGATTGTTGGCTTCGTCATCTATTGAATAGCCGGGACCGCCAGAGCCATTGCCATTTGGGTCTCCGCCCTGAATAACAAAACGCTGGATTACCCTATGAAAGGGAAGCCCGTTGTAAAAACCCTTGTTTGCTAGGTCTATGAAATTTGCCACTGTGTTTGGGGCATCTTTAAAAGCCAAATTAACGGTGATGGTACCTTCGTGGGTTTCTAAAATGGCTTCTATTTTCTTAATGCCATCGTAATTTTTGCCAAAAACCTTGCCAGCAGCAAAGGCTTGCGGTGCTAGGGCGCACAATATAAGCGAAAAAATGAAAAAGTAACGCATGGGGGTAATATAGAAAACTAATAAGACCAATCGGCTCTTTCTGCTAAACCATCGCTATCTTTAAATATGCGGTAAGTCTTCACTGACACCAATTTATGATCAGGGTCGGGACCTTTTTCCAGCATAATAAAAGAATAATAATAATCTTTTATGCCACTGCTTGTCATAGTGCCAGAAATAACCACAGACATCTTGGTTTTAATGCCATTAGCTTCACCTACTTCTATAAAATAGGCAGTAAAATTATCACCCTCTCCAACAACATCCACAGTTAAATCATCACTGTTTCCATAAGCTTCATCACCTTGTTTTGATCTATAATATATCTTATCCCCTTTTTTAGTAAAAGCCATATATAGGTCATAATAATTTCCTCCTGTTAAAATTTTATCACTATCCGCGTCAAGGGAGCTGCCAATTATTATATTGCGGCTAGATACATACTTGCCGCTGATATCGGGTGGCGTGATGCCAGAATATATTGGCATTTTACCTTTAAATTCGGTTTTAATGTCATCTGGGATTACAGTGTTCGGGACTAGTCCTAGCGAAAGATCATTTCCAGAACTGCTTGAACTCAGATAGTCATTAAGTATATTGCTAATATCGTCAAACGAATGGTCGCCGCAGCCTAGAAGCGCAAAGAACAGCGAAAACAGCGCGATAAAAGATATTTTTTTCATCTGATTACTCCTATGTTAAAAAGAATAATATAGAAAATTTGGGAATTATAGCAATGTGTACTCGTATTTTCCTTAATATGTAATGATTTTTAGGTTATTATATGCAAAACAATCCAGAATCTTTATACCAATCAAGCGAGCTATACCGATTAAAAAGAGCATCATTTGCAAAAGGAATATAAATGCCTATCCCGCAGCTCTTTTCAATAGGGAATTCATCCAAAAAATAAGGGGTGAAATCATTGTAAAGCACCGCTCTGGAAATCTGCTTTCTTAAAGCAATCAAATCGTTTTCATTTGAAATTATATGTTCCAAATAATCTTCAAAATCAAAGAGCAAAGCGGGTTCCCTAGTGTCGTACCTTTGGATAAGTTCCCTATTTGGGCAAATTTCATTTTTTATGGCTTTTTTCACCAAATTTGCCAATGGTTCTAACTGCTTGGTATCTATTACGGCTATGGAAGCAGATTGCAAATCGCCATCGTTATTTTTGTAATGTTCCATAAATACCAGTGCTACTTCTCCATAATTTGGGCTAGGTGTGAGCAAAAGAGGGATTATCTTTTCGTAAGGGAATCCGGCTACAAGCGTTTCTGTTGGGGAAGCAATTATTATTTTCGCTTTGTTTCGCAACTGATAGAGAACCTCTATTCCGCTCATTAAGCAGGCATCAAAAATAATGAAGTCTAAATTTTCCGGCAAGGCTTCTGCCAAGTCTGTTATTTCCATTTCTTTGTTTTTGTCTTTCCCAAAGGAACGGGTATTTTTTTCTTTTATGTAGTCGTAAACGCCTTCGGGCAGCCAGCCAGTTCCGTGAGACCAGAGGATTAAGCCGTAATTTTCTGCCGGGAATAATGAAAATGTTTCGTCTATCACTGTTTTTAGAATCCGCTTGGATGCGGAATTTTGTGCGTTATATTGCTTTACTGTGTCTATTTTCCCTTTTGCTATTTTTAGCAAATATGGATTATCGCTTGGGGAGTCTATATATACCAATAAATTGTATTCGTTTGGGATTTTTGCTGCGAGCATTGCTTCTATGTTTTTGCGAGCTTGCCTAATCAAGTTGTTGTCGGCTGCCATGTAAATTAGGAGTGTGCGTTTGGCGTTCTCCTGTTCTTGGGTGTTGCTGGAGCAGGAGAGGCATAGGTATGCGGCGAGTAGTGGAATGATTATTTTTTTCAATTTATTCTGCTGATTGAATGATTTTAACCCTACTATCTTCACAAATATAAATAGGGGAAAGAGTTGCAGTAAAGTCTCTTTCTTTTCCAGTTTCATTTTTATTTATCGAAAAAATTACCTTCTTTTCATCAGGTATGCTAATAGTGTACCAAGAACCTTCTACTATGTATGGAGGATTGAAATGATGAGCTGCAGTTGGAGGTCCTCCGGGGATTCCAGAACCACTAAGAGAAAGCCAATGTCCTATATTTTTAGTTACGGTTACACTATCTACTCCACCATCTACACTAAACAAAAATTCCTCTTTTGATAACTCGTCTGTTGACTCAAAGCATTGAGTTATTGTAAAACTTCCAGTATATGAACTATCCTTTATATATATACTCTGACTTCTTGCTTCTTCAGTATCGTTTTGTTTTACCGAAACAATTATTGTGCTATCATCTTTTTTTACCGTGCTAAACCAAGAGCATTCTATTTTTTCATATTCAATAAAGGTACATCCTTTAAATTCTTCTTGTTCATCCCAAAACCACCAATAAGTATCATCAAGAACAAATACAGTATCAATCCCTCCCTGCGGATTAAATGATAATCTTCCTTTAGATGTGTCTATGTGTATTGGACCCGTAGAACAACAATCTCGTCCATTTTCACAAGAACACAAAACTAAACAAAAAAACAAGAATAAATATTTCATGGCTTATCCCTTCTATCTGCGTATGTATGGAGTCATTAGTACTTCATATCGAAAATTGTATTCTTCGTACGACTTAGTTTTTTGAACGGGATTTATTGGGGTTAAATTTGAATTGAAAATTCCGCTCTCAAAGTATCCATTGTCTATTCCGCCCCATCCCCAGTTATTGTGTATATAGTCGCTATCATAAGAAGTTGATATATTGCCAATTTTAACGGTTGTTCTCCGTGGTATATAACCATCTATTACCCATTGATGGCAGCCTGTATAATTTGTATAAATGTGAATAAGTCCAAAAAGTTTATAATCTGTTTTTTTATCGCAACCCCTTACAATTAAAGGCTCTTCTCTCTTAATAGAAGCAATGGCTTTCTTGGGATCATAGCCTATTAATGCTGCTCCAGTTCCCACTGCATATATATTGCTCTCTAACGAAAATCCATTCGCCAATAAAAAACTAGGTCCACTGAATTTATTTGCGGTACTTTCTTTACATCCGTAGTCCATTCCAACGCCATTGCTTATTAGCATCATTAAATTTGCCACTTGGCTTTTTATTGAATTGTCGGCTTTGTCAATATGAGTTTGTGCCATGTCACGATAAGAAAGAGGATTTCTATTTCCTGTATATTTATTTAATTCTGCCCAATCAAAAGAATACTTGCCTATTTTGGCTGGATATTTCCAGTAAGACATAATTTGAGCTACCGCAACAGCAACGCAACCCACCTTAACTTTGCCATTATTAGCAGTTCCCTTGCCATAACAGTTTTTGTCTTTTAAGCTATTATTGAAAGGGGCTACCTGATCCCACTCCACATGCACAAGAGGATACACTATACCAGTAGCTTCAGGAGAACTTACTGATATTGAAGGCTGTGATGTAGCCTTCGTTCCTGTTTCAACATCCAACTTCTCCCAAATCCCACCAATCAACGAATCCTTCTGCCGCTCCGCCTCAATAATGGAATTTTGCATATAATCTTCCAAATGCTCCAAAAATATAATCATTCCGGGATTATCTATTGAATCCTTTAAAAAGCCACTACCCGAAAATCCTATCAAAGGGTCATCAATGCGAGTATCAGCAGAAATAATGGCAAAGCCAAGGCTGTCGGCAAAGTTCACAACATAAATCAAAGTGTCTGGAACTTCAATACCCTTGGATTTTAACGCTTTGATAAATTCAGCATTGTCAGAAGTCAGGGCGGAAATTGAGCTTATTTTCCTGCTTACGCTTGATTCTCCCACATTCATAAAATCAATTACCCAATCGGTCTGTTTCACAGCCTCTTCAACACTAACACGGTTTTTCGGATTCCGCATCCTCACAAGAACTTTAACCTCATCTTCCGTTAGCTTGGAAAGATTTTCGTCAAGTACTGATGTTTCTTTGGATTGTTTATCATTGGAGCATGATGAAACAAAGAAAACAAAGACAAGGAATGCAAAGACAAGTTTGTGTATTCTCATGAAAATTCTCCTTTTTATGCTAATATACATTTTTTTAAGGCAAAAAGCAAATAAATGCCATAATGATAGAAAAAGGGCGTTTTAAGCCTATTTTTTGAATTTTGGAACTCTCTATTGACTTTATATATTTCTAAATTCCCCTCCAACAATATGCCAAATCCCTGCGTTATAGTTCAAAGTAATATGGAGGTGCTGCTCAATGTGGACAGTGAGCAGCATCACGAGGCTCGAGATGCCATTGCCCCATTTACAGAACTTGTGAAAAGCCCGGAGCATTTTCATACATATAGCATTTCGCATTTAAGCCTTTGGAACGCTGCTTCAACAGGGCTTGCGGCGGGGGATGTTTTGGATAGACTAAAAAAATACAGTGCCTACGAAATTCCAGCAAATGTTGCGGTGGAAATAACCGAATATATGCAGCGTTATGGTATTTTACGCCTAAAACTGGAAAATGGCAATTTGGTTTTGGAATCGGATAGCGAGCCTCTGTTTTTGGAGCTTTGCAAAAGAAAGGAAATTCAAGGATATATTGAATCTTTTATATCAAAAACAGCTGCGATAGTTAGCCCTCTTGTGCGTGGCAAACTAAAAATAGTGCTTACAGAGCTAGGTTTTCCTGTACAAGACATAGCAGGTTATGTTCGGGGCGAGCCGCTGGAGATAGAATTGAACAATAGCTTTGTGCTAAGGGACTATCAAAAAGACGCGGCTCAAGTTTTTCACGCCTCCGGTTCGGAAAAAGGCGGCTCTGGCGTTATTGTCTTGCCCTGCGGTTCTGGCAAAACCATTATAGGAATGGCGGTGATGGCTCTAGTCAAATCTCATACACTTATTTTAACGCCCAGTGTTACTGCTGCCCGCCAGTGGATAAGGGAAATTTTGCAAAAAACAACTTTAACAAAAGAGCAGGTTAAGGAATATTCCGGCGATATAAAAGAAATTGGGCAGGTGACTATTGCCACATATCAAATATTAACCCAAAGAAAAAAGCAAGACGAAGAATTCACAAATTTTCCCCTTTTTGAATCCCAAAAATGGGGGCTGATGATTTACGACGAAGTGCATCTCTTGCCAGCTCCTGTGTTCAGATTTTCCGCAGATATGCAGGCGACAAGGAGGCTGGGCTTAACAGCGACTTTGGTTAGGGAAGACCATAAGGAAACAGAGGTATTCTCTCTTATAGGTCCCAAAAAATTCGATATTCCCTGGCGAGTTTTAGAGGCTCAAGGCTGGATTGCGCAGGCAAAATGCCACGAGATAAGGGTGCCAATGGATTCCGAGCAGAGAATATCCTATGCTGTTGCCCCTCTCCGCGAAAAAATTTCCATAGCGGGCTGCAATCCAGAAAAATTCGGCATTGTAAAAAACCTGCTAGAAAAGCACAGCGAAGAAAACGACCGCATTTTAATAATAGGGCAATATATAGAGCAGTTGGAAGCTCTGGCAAAGGAAATAAATGTCCCTTTAATAACCGGAAAAACTCCAAACAAGGAGCGAGACCGGATTTACGATAGCTTTAGAAGCGGCGAAATTAAGATTTTGATGGTGAGCAAAGTTGGGAATTTTGCAATAGATTTGCCAGATGCAAGCGTTTTAATCCAAATTTCCGGTACCTTCGGCAGCAGGCAAGAAGAAGCCCAAAGGCTAGGCAGGGTTCTGCGTCCCAAAAAAGACGGTCGCCCGGCAATGTTCTATTCCCTTGTGACAAAAGATTCCCGCGAGCAGGAATTTGCCATGAATCGCCAGTTGTTTTTGGCGGAACAGGGTTATGGATATGAGATAATTTAAAGAAGCTTCCTTTTTACTATATTAGTTTTATAGGGAGATTCTATGAAAAATATTTATTTTGCAGTTGTTCTTGCATTACTGGCGTTTTCTGCCTGCTCAAACGACCCAGATGACAATAGCCCAAGTTCCAGTTCCAAGCCAGACAACAGTTCTAGCTCTAATCAAGACAACAGCTCCAGTTCCAATTCGGACAATAGTTCTAGCTCCAATCTAGATAACAGCTCCAGTTCCAAGCCAGATGATGATTCCAATTCAGGTGGATGTTTAACAAAGAGGAACGGTACCAATTTCCAATGTTTAGAGAAAAGTGAGTATTTTGGCGAGGTACTTTGCACAATTATACAAGGAGAATGGGTAGATAGCTGCCCACCGGGAGGCTCAATATGCGAAACAGAATCGGGTGGTATTTCAACTACGTCTCACTTCTATGATGAGGAAAATAATCCTTGTTCCCCTCTATATAGTTCCAGTTCTATTATCACAAATACACCATCAAGCAGTTCTTCTAGCAATGTTTCGAGCAGCAGTTCCAATTTAGGTTCAAGAGCGTGCTATCTTGCACTCATGATACCAAACTTTGGCGATATGTGCGCAGAAAGTGAAACAGAACCTGCAACCCCTTCCGATTGCGAGGAATTGGTTGAGGTAGCAAATTCAGAAGTTTCGGGTTTATATACTGGTGAGATTATGGATTCTTGCCCATCTGGATTTACGCTGAAATGTGAAATAGAAGCTGATGGGGAAGATGAAGGAGGATTTATGTATTTCTACGGTTCAATGTTTACAAATGCAACTTGCGAAAGTTTATTATAGGAATAGAATATGACTTTTAGAAGTAAATGTACAATGCTCTTTGCCGCAATGTTTTGCGCCTCATTGCTTTTCTCTTGCACGGAAGTAGAGCGCGATAATCCTTATGATGAAAAGAGCAAAAATTATCAAGGTGGGAATCAATCAAGCTCTTCCACTATTTCGAGCAGCAGTTCCTATTTGGAGTCAAATGCCGAAACAGGAGCGTGCTATGTTTACTATGAAGGGGGCTATGAAGAGGACTATCTCGAATGGGGCGGATGGGGCGAATGTATAGAACCTATAGCCCATTCTGTATGTGATTATTTAAAAGAAGAAGCTGTATATGAGGTTGTTAGATTTTTGGATTCTTGCCCACCTGGATATAAATATAGTTGCCCTACATCTGCTGGAAGAAATATTTATTATTATGGCGATATAGACGTAGATGACTGCGATGACCTTCGGTGACTTCTAAAGTTTTTTAAAAATATGCCGATATAACGTACGTACAATTATTGGAAAGGGGGAGCGTTATGCGTTTAAATAGCATAGGGTACGGGGTGGATTATGTCGATAGTCTAGCCAAGAAAATAGGAGATGTTAGAAACAAGATGAAACTTGGAAGAAAGTTATCTTACAATGAAAAAGTATTTATAAAAATGCACGCACAGGATTTGTACGAAAAAGCGATGAAAATAGAGGAGGAAAGGAATGAATTTCGCCGTGCTTTGGCAAATTGCAAAACAAAGGAAGAAGCCAAGCGAACTCAAATCGCAAAATCCACGGAATTGCAAATGGAAACGGAAAGCAATGGCGATTTGGAATTTATAACCACGAGAATGATGAGAATGATGAGCATACTAAGCGAATTCTCTGATTTTGAAAAATCAAAAGAATACAAAGGGCTTTCGAATGAGTGTGGGTGAAATATAAATTTTTTTTGCAAATTTGGCAACAGTTGTATGCAAAATGCGAGGGTTTTAGTTTTTCTACCATTTTTTCTCAAAATATTTATTATATTTCTATTGTGAAACTTTAAAAAGGATTGTTTATGAAAACAAAAAAAGGAAAAAGGCGTATGCCTCCGACAGATGGGAGCATAAAATTGTCAAAAGCTGCCTTGTGGTGCTTGAAGCACCCAAACGGGTTAAAGGGGGAAATACTGGATATACGGGCGGTAATGAAATAATATGCGTTATCTCATAGATACAAATATTTTATTGTTTTTTGTATTGGAAGATGATCGCCTTTCCAATGAGGTTTACGATTTACTCTGGGACAGTTCAAATACGATAAATGTTAGTTCAAGGAGTATAGAGGAAATTGTTCATTTGCTTAGAATTGGTAAAGTTAAGGTTTCGCGATGGAAGGAGACAAAGGATATTTTTAATCATATAGAAGAACTTGGCTTTTCGGTTGCCCCACGCTATTATGGCACATGCTATAACTAATAAGGCTACTCTTATTAGTTCGGATAGTAAGATGCGTTTTTATGGAGATCAGGGCTTGAAGTTTGTTTGGAATAGGGTTTGATGCTTTTTGTCAGAACCCCGATTCTCCCGATTCACAGGATTTGCCCGATTGCTGATTTACCAGCAACAACACCGCCCGCCTTGCGGCTAGCGGTGGCGCGTAAAAGCGCTTAGTCCTGCAAGCAACGGACGCTGAACATGTAGCTCTTATCGTTGCCGTTGTAGTACACGCCCTCGTAGCTGTAGCTCATGATCCGGTAGTAAGCGAGGCTGCTAAATTTCTCGCTAGCACTCCACCAGTCGCCGAGGTCGCCGACATAGTCGAAATCGCCACCAGAATCGCCGTGGCCGCCCGGCAGGGCGGAAAAGCCGAACTTGTCAGTGCCGTTGCCATTATTGTTCCAGCCGCTCGCTGCCTTCAAAAATTTACCTGCCGTTTTTTCACCGCCAACAAAATTATCCAGCTTGAAATATTCATCCTTGGTAGGCAAATGCCAGCCTTTGGGACAAGCGGTTTTAGCGGTTTTCCAATCATAGAGCCTTCCGTATTTCTGGCAGTTGCTCTCCTGATTGCCATAGCACTTTGAGCCGCTGGCATTGTAATTCAAATTCTCCGCCATCCACGTTTGATTGCCTATAACAACCGTTCTGTATGTCTTGTTGTCGCGGCTGTCGGTAAATGAATTGCCGCCGCCGCTATATGGAACCCCACCGCCACCGCTATTGAAACGGTGAGTGTGTTTTATTTTCTCGTTGTACTTCAATTTCGCATCAACTGCCTCTCTGCCGCTCCCAATCTCAACCTTTGCGCACAAAGGCACTGAGCCGCTGAAAGGAGTTTCCCCTGCCTGCTTGCCGTTCACAAAAAC
>JAITFP010000091.1 GCA_031281275.1 Candidatus Fibrimonadaceae bacterium | reverse complement strand
ATTTTTTCGCTTCCAAGTTCCATGCCAATTATTCCCATTGCAGGATTATTGCTTCTTGCAAAAGCGTCTTCAAGGGTTATAAAATTGGTTTTTTGATTTTCTTTTGGAAAAATCTGCCTCTTGTAAAGGGTTGAGTTTCTGCCTATTTTTGGAAATTCACTTTTTGAATTTTTTCCAGTTTCAAGAGCGGCGGTAGCGGTCACTATTTTAGCAAGGCTTGCCGCAGGAAAAGAATCTCGCTTAAAAAAAGAGGGTTCTTCTGAGTTTTTGTCATTTTCTCTTTGCCCCCAAGCCAAAATTTTTCCGCTTTTTGCATCCATAAGCAAAATAAAGGCATTAGGTGGGTGGTAACGATTCAATAACTTTTTTGTGATCGCTGCTAAAATTGAATCTCCTTGCTCTGCGACAACATCTAAATTTGAATCTGAGCTTGGATCTGAAATTATATCTGAACTTGAAAATTCAAAAATAACAGAATCGCTTTCGTGTTCGGCTCCAACGGAGTTGAGCAAAGTGAAAACTAGAATAAACAGTGCTAGGCAGGTTGCTAGCAATGAACCGCGTCCTATTTTTTTTGATTTTATATTGAAAGAAATCATTTGCGAAAAAAAGGTAGAAATTTTTTACATATTTAATAATGTTTCCAGCATAGTATTTATTGTTGTTAAAAAACGCGCACTTGCCTGATATGTGTGCTGATATTGGATTAGGCTTGCTATTTCTTCGTCTAAATTTACTCCCATAACTTCGTTTTGGCGAACCATAAGTTGTTGCAAGGCAAAGGCACGGGTGTTTAAGCCTGCTCCGGCATCGTTGCGTTCGGTGCCAAGGCGGCCAAGCATTCCAGAATAATACTGATTTATGGTTTGGGTACTTTTTCCAAACACATCACCTTGTATAACCAAACTGTTGCGAAGCTGAGAAAGCAAAAGGGCATTGTCGCCATCGCCGGGTCCTGCATAACCGGTTGTGTTGTAATCAAAACTCAGCTTTAAAGTTCCTAGCTTAGCCGCTTCTGCAATTCTACCATCTTTATCGTTAAATGTAATTTCTGCGTTTTGGTAGTCCACATAGTAATCCAAACCCTCTTGCAAGGCTTCGCCATTTATTTCTATGGTGAGAGAGCCTTTGCAGATATGTCTAAATTGTGGGTAAGGAGCTCCGTCTGCGGTTGTTGGCGGGTCTAGGTTCTGTAATTTCAACTGTGTTGCTTGAGCAGGTACTGTGCCGTAACTTATAGTTAAAGCCTTAGGATAATCTGCCTCAGTTATAGACTTCGAATCTACATTTATAATCTTTCCGCCAATGCCAGCAGCAATGTTGTTTATGTCGGCTTTAATCGCTTGTCCGAGCTTTATGTTTGCAGCGCTAAAATTTTCTGCTTCGCCGTTAAAAAAATCTATATAAGATAAACCAGATAGTGCATAGCCGGTTTGGTGAATTTTATTCACCTCGGTTATAAGAGTCTTTGCTAGATTGTTCAAATAACCTTCGTATCTTGGAATGTCTTCGTCTCTAACATCCATCAAGGCTCTCATTTCTCCTTGCTTTGGAATAAAGGCATTTCCCGTTAAATCAAGGCGAACTTCTACTTTTGAAAACCTATATCCGTCTTCTTCCACAAATTCTTGGCGGCTCATAATAAGTTCGTGATTTTTTGCTTGGCTAACCAGCATTTGTCCGTTTGAACTTAATATAAGGATACCGTTATCGTCTTCAAAATAATCAACATCTATTATTTGCGAAAGCTGTTGAAGCAACAAATCGCGTTGGTCGCGAGTGTCGTTGGCTTTGTTGCCAATCGTGTTTTCGGCAGCGGCTATTGCCATATTGCAACGGTAAATTCCAGCGGTAATTTCGTTTATTTTGTTCACGCGAGCTTCTATTTCGTCGTTTATGGTGTCTTTATAAGATCTGAGCTGCGTTGTTAGGTAGTGAAATTGGGTAACTAAGCTTTCGCTTGTAGAACGAAGCGTTTCCCTAGCTCCTGCGCTTTCGGGATTTTTTGAAACATCGTCCCAGCCATTCCAAAAATCGTTCAAAAGAGAATTCAAAGCGTGGTTGCTAGGTTCGTTAAAAATATCTTCTATTCTAGCATAAGCGGAGTCTTTTATGGCATAATGCCCATAACGGGTGGATTCCTCATTCACTAAACGGTCTATGAATTGGTCGCGTACCCTATTTATGGAATAAACCTCTACCCCAAAGCCCATTTGCCCATAAGAGCCATCGCGCCTCCAGTCTGCGCTTTGCTCTATACGTTTGCGGGAATAGCCTTCTGTGCCAGCATTTGTTATATTTTGACCTGTGACGTTTATGCCGAGCTGTGAAGCCGACAGACCGCGAGTAGCTATATTTAGACCTTCAAATAGAGACATACTGTGTTGAATGCAAAAATCGTGCCAATTTAGTTTTCTACATTATTTCCTATGAAAATTCTATGCTTTTTGACTCTCGCCGCCGCCACGCTTTCTTTTGCCCAGCTTTCAGGGCAAAATATTAGCCTCCCAAAGCCCAATTTAGACAAGGGCTATTCTATAACAAAATCCCTCTCTTTGAGGAAATCTGCCGAGGCGCAGGATTTTCAAAAGGCAAGGGATTTGAGCCTTGAGGAAATTTCCGATTTGCTATGGGCTGCAAATGGCGTAAACAGACCCGCAGAGGGCAGGCGCACCGCGCCATCTGCCATGAACTCCCAAGACATTTATTTATACGTTCTTGCAAAAAGCGGCGCATATCTATATAATGCCAAAGAACATTCTCTAAGTTTGGTTGCAAGCGGCGATTTGCGTGCTGCAGGTGCAGGCGGTCAAAAGGCTTTTGGCGATGCTCCTATTATTGTGGTGTTGGTCTCCGATATTTCCAAATTAAAGAGTGGCGGTGAAAAACTTGGAGCAATGGATGCTGGCATTGTGTCTCAGAATATTTCCTTATTTTGCTCCGGCACAGGCTTAATAACCAGAGTTCGCGCATCTATGGATTTTGATGCTTTGACTAAGGCTTTGAAGCTAAACTCTTCGCAGATACTTATGTTAAATCATCCAGTTGGGAAGTGATAAAAGCGACAATTATTGTCGCTAATTAGGACTTTGTGGACTCAAATTATTCCATGTTTTTTTTATATTTAATTCCTTTTCATCATATTTATATTCCCAAAATCCTACCTCTATCTTCTTTTCTTTCATAATTTCATTTCCACGAATTGTTAGAGGTAATTTTTCTTGATTTTCTCTCTGTTCTTTGCTGTCAGGCTCTTTGCAAATAATTATTCCTGAAATTTCTATTGCTTCCTTTCTATATTTATAAATATACGATAGTAATTTATCAAATGAATAAAAGCCAGCTCCCTCTTTTCTTGTATTCTCGTACCAAACAACTAATAATTTATTTTCATTTTTCAATTTTATAATTCTGTTTTTTTCTTTTTTTGGCACATATTCTATGCTATCATAGTCATTACCAGATATTTCTTTTATCGTATCTTCACGTTTTGTAAACTTTTTTTCTTCTATATATTTTACCTTTATTTTACTACCTTTACTACCACTTGCCAAAACTGCATCCATTAGACCGCTGGCAATACCATTAGCAATAATTTCTATTGAAATCTCTGCTTCTTCCCAAGCACAAATTTTATTCTTGCTAATATATTCTTCCAACAAGCAAACATACATAAGTATTTGACCAAATACACCACAACCTTTTTCATCTTTTTTCAATTCAATGATTTTAAATTTATTTTTTTCAGTTTTATGCTGTAGCAAAAAGTCAAATTCTCTCCTTCCTATTTTATAATGTCCTTTATAATTATTTCCGTATATTTCATACTTGTCAAAGTATTTGGAAAGTATTTTATCTTGTTGGAACTTTTGTTGCATTTGTTTTTCCTTCGAAAATTTGGACATATTGAACTCCTTTTTAAGATTTGAGGTGAATATAGAAAATGAATTTTGGTTTGTCAATCCTTTACATAACGCACCGATAGTTTGTCGCTAGGATATGAGTTATATTCTTTATACCGCTTGCTATCGTTGGTTAGAGATAAACTCCAAACAAAATCTTTATCGTAATCACATTCAGTAGAAGACCACCAGAATGAGCC
>JAITFP010000082.1 GCA_031281275.1 Candidatus Fibrimonadaceae bacterium | reverse complement strand
TGAGTGAAATGCAAATGCTGAGACAAATACCCTATTGAATAATTTTTTGGTATGCTTATATTGCCGCCATCATAGCCTTCTTCGCCTAAAATAATTTTAAAAAGCGTGGACTTTCCGCTACCATTCCTGCCAACCACCCCAATACGCTCCTGCCTGCCAACCTGAAACCCAGCATCGCTGAACAGCTCTTGCAAGCCAAAACTCTTTTTGAGGTTATTGATTTGAATCATTTGCCTTAATTATAGAAAATTTCTATTCTGAAGAAAAAATTTTTATTTTATAAATGAGAATGAATATGAATAGAACTATCTTTTGCATTATAATCTGTTGCTTTTGCATATTCACGTGCAAACACAAGGAAGAAATAAAAAAGATAGGCGACATAGACAAGCCTTTGAATCTGTCTTTGCTCTTTCGCGATCCAAGAGGGATACTTGTGTCTTCAGACACTATTGACGGCAAAGAAATTAAGACTTTACTGTATCCATATTCCATTGATATAGTTAACGATAGCATAATATTCACTGCTCGAAAATGGCCTAGGAATAAGGAATATAGAGGGGGGCTTACAGACGAGCAACAGTTGAAAATTAAAGAGATGGTTTCTGTTTTAAACCAAAAATATGAAATTCCCTCTATGGGGATGGAGTTAGCTCCTTGGGCTTGTATATTAGAAATTGATAATCAAGTTCATTATATACAGGGAGACTGTGAGGATGATTTGGAAAAAATGCCAGAAGAAATACAGATTTTATTTCGGTATATTATAGATTTATCTCCCATTGTTCCAATGGGATTCGGGCAAAGACCGCCAAAAAAGAAAAATAATTCCGATACAACCATCGCACATCAAAAAGGCACCTTCACCGATACGCGAGACGGCAAAATATACAAAACCACAAAAATAGGCGAGCAGGTTTGGATGGCGGAGAATTTGAATTATGAGGCAAAAGGTTCAAAATGTTACAATGATAGTACTGCTTACTGCAATAAATATGGCAGGTTGTATAATTGGGAAACGGCTATGAAGGCTTGTCCAAATGATTGGCATTTGCCTAGCAAGGCAGAGTGGGGTGTATTGATAAATACGATTGGTATTTATCGCATAGCAGGCAAATTCCTTAAATCTACTAGCGGTTGGAACAGTTACAATGGCGGAAAATATTCTGGCAATGGTGATGATAAATATGATTTTTCCGCCCTGCCGGGCGGCTTTGGCAAATCTGATGGCTATTTCAGTATTGGCGAAATCGGTCTTTGGTGGAGTGCCTCCGAGTACAGAAATGGCATCACTGGCATCCGTATCATGGAATACTCAGAAGTCGATTACTACCCCTATAATAAGGATAATAAGGACTTCTTGTTAAGTGTTCGTTGCTTGCAGGATTAAGTAAACCAAACCCGCTTTACCATAAAAACTTCCCAAATGTCCAAAATTCGTCTAAACACTGTTTAAACACTTTTTGGACACATTAAAACCGCAAATCCAAGTCAAATTCGCAGTTTTCGTAATGGCATAGTTTTTGCGTTTACTATATTCAAACGAAAGGAGTCTTTTATGAAAAAAAAGTCCACCAAACAATTTGCTGCAACGGCAAGTGCGAGTAAACCGAAAAAACTTTCAAAAGCTGGAGAGTGGCGGTTGAGAAATCCTAATGGATTAGGAGTTACGATTAACGATATGAGAGCGGTAATGAGGTAAAATGCGTTATCTATTAGATACGAATATTCTTGTGTTTCACGCACAAAATGGTGAAAATTTGGATAAAAATGTAATTTCCATATTAGACGATTACGAAAACTTAATTCATGTAAGCTCAGAAGTTGTCAAAGAAGCAATGCATTTAATAAGGTATGGAAAAATTGATGTCAAACAATGTAATCAGCAGTGACCAGCAGTTCAGGCATTATAAAAAACAGGGTTTAAATCTTGTTTTCAATAATACACAAGAGAGGAATAAGATTGCAAAATATTTATGATTATAGTAAACGTTTGCTTTACCATAAAAACTTTCCAAAATGGGATAGCAAACCGCTAAAAACCCGTCTAAACACTTTGAACATACCAAATTTTTCTATCTTTACTTCAATGCATAATCAGCATCTTATAGATGAAATGACTGAAAGGCTCAAGGAATTAAAGCCCCTTAAGGTTATTTTGTTTGGTTCTTACGCTAGGGGTAATCCTACGGAAGATAGTGATTTGGATGTTGTAGTTGTATTGGATTCAAAGGAAAGGTCTAAAACTTTTGATGAATTTATAGAAAGAGGCAATCCTGTGTCGTTGGCTCTTCACGAAATTCATAAAAAAATAGCTATGGATATAATAGTTTATACTCTTGCTGAATTTGAATATTTACAAAAGCAAAAAGATTTTTTTATTGAAGAGGTTGTAGAAACTGGGAAAGTTCTCTATGAAAGATAGCACAAAGGCGTGGGTGTTTTTCGCAGAAAATGATATGAAAATGGCAGATTCGGCTATAGACGAGCCAAGATTAACGGGTCAAGTTATTTTTCATTCACAGCAAGCCATAGAAAAATATTTTAAATCATATTTGGTAGAGAACGATATTACTTTTCCAAAAATTCACGATTTGCCGAAATTATATGAATTAGTGCGTAGCGTAAAAGATTGGAGTATAGACGAAATTTTGTTAGATGAAATAAATAGAGTGTATTCTGCTTCGCGTTATCCTAGCAATATAGGGCTTTTACCAGATGGATTAGTTCCAAGTTTAGAAAAGTCCAAAGAAATTTTTGATTTCGCTAAAAATATTGAAACCATTTTCAAGAGCTTGGTAGAAGTATAACAAACCCTTTGGCGTAAACCAAACCCATTTTACCATAAAAACTTTCCAAATGTCCAAAACCCGTCTAAACACTTTTGGATACATAATTTTTCTAAATTCAACCGCAAGGAAACAAAATGCAGTTTATAGAAACATACAATTTAACAGGAATAATCATCGGGCTTGCAACATTCCTGTTCATCGGTTTTTTTCACCCTTTGGTGATAAAAGGGGAATACCATTTTGGCACAAAATGCTGGTGGGTGTTTTTATTGCTTGGAATTCTTGGGATTATTGCCGCTTTGCTTTTGCATAATACAATTATTTCGTCTTTGTGCGGAGTTTTTGCTTTTTCTTCGTTTTGGTCTATAGGCGAGCTTTTTCAGCAGAGAAAACGGGTGGAGAAAGGATGGTTTCCTAAGAAGGAAAGAAAATGAATATTTCTGAAAAAAGCCGTAAAACGCTGTACGTTATACTTGGAAGCATTTCGCTTGTGCTTGGAACGCTTGGCATTTTTTTGCCATTGCTCCCCACCACGCCATTTTACCTATTAACAGCCTGGCTATATATGCGTGGGTCAAAGAAATTGTACGATAAAGTTATGAACAATAAATATTTTGGTTCCATTGTCAAAAATTTTCAAGAAGATAAATCCATTTCTCTAAAAACAAAAATTATTATTATTTCAATGCTTTGGGGCACAATTTCATTTTCGGCATTTTTCGTTGTTTCCGCTTGGTGGCTCAGATTGATTCTATTTGCCATTGCCGTAGGGGTTACAATTCATATTCTTTCGTTCAAAACTCGCCGCTAGGGTGTTGTGGAGCTTGAACTTTCTTCTGGGGGTGCTGGATTTGGGGTTTCTTCTGGCGGTACCAACTTGCTGTCTTCTTCTTTTATCCTTTTTGCAGCATCTTGAAAAATGCCGGTTACTTTTGAGCGAATGCTCCAGTTTTCCAATTTAGAATCTGATATAAAGCCAAAGCCCTGCAAAACATCTCCGGTTTCACCAACAACGCGCACGGGACCATCCGTGCGAATTTTATCGTCTGCTTTTAGCCACAAAAGGGAATCTGCCCTAACTGCCGCGCCTTTTGGAGAAAGAGCGTAAACCCTGCCATAAGCTCTCACAAAAGTCATGCGCATATTCAAATTTCCAGAATCTGCACGCAAAAATGCCGCTTTTTCTCCCACAGAATCGTAAATATCTGCAAAAATGGGTTTCACAAAAATACTATCCGAACCGCCCCAGCGTTCCAAATATGCGGTTTTCACCTTCCACGCAAGCCTATTTCCCTCGTATAAATCCAAAACCGTGGTGTCTGAAAAAAGCATAACAGGATGTTCCTTGGATTCCCAAGGAATAGCTTCCTCTTCGGTTTTAGTGCAACTCGCAAAAATCAATATAATGCCGCTTAACAATAAAATTTTTCCCATAGTTACTTCCAAATAGTTACATTTAAATCCAAACCTCTGCTTTTTACTCTTTCCATTAAACCTTCTGCATCACCTAGAATTTTTCGTATTTCGCGCCTCAAATCACCTTGTTGATTTTTATCCAGAGCAAGGGAAATGGTATTATCTCCGCTTTCCAAAATGTCTGCAATGGAGGAAATATTGTTTTTAACCGCTTCCAAAGATTTTTCCAAATTTGCAAAATTTTCGCCGAGCAAATCTGCATTTTCAATGGCTCCATCCATATTTGGCTTTATTTTATCCAGAAGTTCTGCGAGTTTATCTTTTGCCTCTACCAAAGAATCAATTGAAGCCCGTGCAGAGCGTTCTGTGGAACTTGCAAAATGCGAAACTTTTGTTCCTAATTTTTTTCCTTTCTCTGTTAATCTTTTGTAGTCTTTCATTTTTTGCTCAGAAAATAAAGTATCGGCAAGATCACTTACAACATCAACCATATCGTTTGCCTCTTTTAATATATCTATGGCAAGTTCCCCAACGGTTGTGCTGCCAGCATCAAAATTGCCTTTAATGAGAGAATTGCTTGCATAATATTTTTTGGAATCTCCAAGCGTTATTTCAACAACTCTTTCTCCCATTAATCCCACATTAACCAAGCGAAATTCCGAATTTATTGGGATTTTCACTTTGGAAAGCACAGCAAGCTTAGTCCATACGCAAGAATCTGTCAATTCAAATTTTTCCACATAGCCTTTTGTGAGTCCATTCACATTTACGTTATTGCCTATTTTCAAATTGCCAATTTCCTCAAAAGCCACAATATAATGATTGCGAGAATGCCAAGGGCTGTTTGGATGAAAAAAGAACCAAGAGCTAAAGAGCAACAGCAACAGAGAAAAAATAATGCTATAATATAGCCAAGGAATTTTTTTAGACACCTTTACTCTCCGTTTTTTGCTTTATTTTTGTCAGTAAATATTCGTTTATGTCTTGAGAACTGTTAATTCCCTCTTTTTTCAGCAAATGGTCCATTGCAACCACTTCAGATATAACCGCAATATTTTTGCCTGGCAAAACTGGAATAACAACGTGAGGAATATCTAGCCCAAATATTTTATTCATAATTGTGTCTAATCCGGTGCGGTTGTATTGCTCGGCAACATCCCCTTTTTGAAGTTCCAAAATAATATCTAGGCGTTTTTCTGTTCTAACAGATTTTACTCCAAACATTGAACGAACATCCACAATGCCAATGCCTCTGATTTCAATATAGTGGTTAAAGCCCTGCGTTCCTGCGCCAAAAATCAAATTGCCTATGCGCCTTAAATCTATGGCATCGTCTCCAACAAGGCAATGCCCACGCTCAACCAAATCCATAACGCATTCAGATTTTCCAACTCCGGAATCTCCTATGAACAATACGCCAACTCCATAAATATCTATCATGCTACCGTGCAGAAAAATTTTTCGCGCAAAATAATTTTCCAAATGCCTTTGCAATGGTCTTGCAAAATTTATGGTTGGCAAATTTGTTACCACAAGAGGGGTATTTGTTTTTTCGCACATTTCCACAAGTTCTCTGTGAGGTTCAAGCCCATGCGTTAAAATCCAAAGCGGCGATTTATAGTTTGAAAGCCTTGAAAAAATCTGTCCTCTATTGTCTTCTCCAACAGATTCCAAATAATTCCATTCAGTGTGCCCTAAAAGCTGTATATGCTCATTTGCATAATCACCAAAAAATCCAGAGAGCGCAAGACCTGGTCTATGCAAATCCACGCTTGTTATTTCTGAATCTGCTGTTTCATTTTTCAAATACAGTTTAAGTTCATCTCCGTGCATTTTCAATAGCTCATTTACGCTTAGGGGCTTAATAGATTTTTCTGGAACTAGCGATAGGTCTTTGTAATTCATTGTATTGCCTCGTTTGCTTTTTGAAAAGGCTTTGCAAGCCCAAGTTCGCTAAAAACCGCTGCGCTTCTCATGGCATAATCTTTATTTCCTGTTATTTCCGCCAAGCGGAGTAAAATTGTAGCGGATGTATAATATTGTTTTTTTTCTATTGAGAGCTTCAAGGCGTCTTCATAAAGTTCCTTGGAGTTTTCACCTTTTAAGTCTGCTACCCTCGCCTTGTAGAAAGCTAGCTGACCGGGAGATTTGCATTTGCTTATTTTTTTTATGTAAGAATCCGCTTCGCTGTTGTTTTTGCTCCCTGCGGCAGCTATGGCGGCTTCTCCCAAAAATACGGCAGAAGCTTTTTTAAAAGAATTTTTGTTAGCTATTGAAAAAGCGCTTCCATATTCGCCTTGCAAATTGTAGAATTCCATATATGCTTTGTAAAAATCTTCCCTGCTTTTATCGTCCAAGGAATTTATCCTCACCTTTTCAAACATTTTTCTTGCTTCTTCGTATTCCATAGCATGTGTTGCAAGCGTTGCCATAGATGTTAGAATTCTGCCTTCTGCAACCAAATCCGCTTCTTTTCTTGCTTCTTTAAGGGCAAGCTCATATTGGCTGTATGCCGTGCTATAGCGTCCCTGTGAAAAATATTTTTTTGCTTGATATGCGTAGTCGCCAGAGGCGGCAAAGATTGTCTGAACCCCGATACCCCCGATTAACAGGATGAACAGGACTTTTACCATGTGTCCTCCAATAGCGGGATGGAGTCTTTTTTGGGAATGTTGCCGCGCAAGAACCAGGATTTTGAGAGTCCGCCTATAAAGTCGTCTGCCTTGTTGAGGGTTTGCGAACCGTCTGAGATTATATTGCCAGTTGTTCCCATTACTGTGTTCAAGCTGTTAACCATATTGCCAACATCACGCAATGTGGTATCTAGCGAGTTCATTAAAACAGATGCCCTATTGGTTAAGTCGTTTAAATTGCCCACCAATCCCGTAAAGCTTGTAGTTATGGTATCGGCAAAAGCCGAGGCTTTTGGTATGCCTCCGTTTAAGGTTTTAAACACATCATCTATTCTAAACACCACTCCGTCTGCATCTACCAGCAAGCCATTTAATTTTCTCGTTGCATAATCTAACTGGTTATATAAAATGCGAGACCCGAGCAATGCACCAATAGACGTATTTGTGTCCACAACAATTTTCAAAAGCGAATCTGCCGCCACAACTAGCTTGCCTATGCGGTCTATAAGCTCATTGGCGGTTTTTAAAACTGTTTCAATATCTTGCGCTGTGCCTGCTATTAAATAATCTCCATCGGATAAAACTTCATTGCCAACCTGAGAAATGTCAATATTTACAACTCTCTCAGATATTATATTCTGGTCGCGAGTTGCATATACAATGGATTTATTTGTAATCCAGCGTTTGTATTTAACATCTAGGATTAATTTTAACCTAACAAGACCACTTTCGGTGAGCGAAATTTCTTCAACATTTCCTATATCAACTCCGTTTATTTGCACATTTGTGCCCTTGCGAAGCCCTTGCCCAGTAACCAAATCGCAATAAAGATTGTATTCCCTTTTCCCAAGAACACCGTCTTGCTGCAATTTAGACACAAGAATAAATACCGAAACGCATACAACAACGGCAATCACCGCTCCCACGAGCAAACCAGAAAGCTCCGACCAGTCTATATAACGCAACAGTTTGACCATTATCCTTTAATGTAGAAAATACTATATTACCCCTAATGTCACTATCACTATACGACACCACCCTGCGAGACGGCAACCAAGCCAGAGGGATAAATTTTTCCCTTAACGATAAAATTAGAGTTGCGCATTTGCTAAACGATTTTGGCGTGGATTACATTGAAGGCGGCTGGCCCAACAAAAGCAACCCCACAGATGAGAAATTTTTTAAAGTAATTCGCAATGAACATATTTCAAATTCAAAAATTGCCGCATTCGGCAGCACAAGGCGACCTAAAATCAAAGCCGGGCAAGATCCCATATTGCAACATTTGATTAAAAGTGAGGCTCCCGTTAAAACCATATTCGGAAAATCTTGGGATATACACGTGAGCAAGGTTATTCGCACCGAGTTAGAAGAAAACTTGGATATGATAAGCTCTTCCATAGAGTTTTTGAAAAAACATTCTGAACAAGTGATTTACGATGCGGAGCATTTTTTTGATGGCTACAAAGCTAACCCAGAATATGCCTTGAAAACCATAAAAAGAGCGGAAAAAGCCAAGGCGGAATTCATTGTTCTTTGCGATACCAATGGAGGCACTCTTCCTTGGGAAATTGAAAAAATTGTTAAGGATGTTTTTAAAAATGTGAATTGCAAAATTGGAATACACTGCCACAACGATACGGGTCTTGCGGTTGCAAATTCCTTGAGTGCTGTTGCTGCCGGAGCCATTCACATTCAGGGTGTTATAAACGGCTATGGCGAGCGATGCGGAAACGCAAACCTAATAACCATTGCCGCCGACCTTTGCCTGAAAATGGGCTATAATTTGAAATGCAAAAGCAATTTACCCCGACTGCGCTATTTTAGCCTTGCCGTTGACGAAGTGGCAAATGCGCAAAGCGATATTCGCGCTCCTTATGTAGGCGAAACTGCCTTTGCTCACAAAGGCGGTGCGCATATAGACGGCGTACTGAAAGTTTCACATAGCTTTGAGCATATTAACCCCGAAGCAGTTGGAAACACAAGGGAACTAATAACCAGCGACCAAGCTGGGGGTGCGTTGATTGCAGAAAAACTTTCTAAAATTTTACCCAATATAAATAAAAAATCACCGATTGTAGCAGAATTATTAGAAATTGTAAAACATAAGGAAAACCAAGGATTTGCATTTGATACCGCCGGAGCTAGCTTTGAAATGCTCTCTCGCCGCCATCTTGGTCTTTTCAAAGATAAATTCAAACCTCTTGGATATCGTGTAATAGAAGATATGGGAGAAGATGGGCTTCACGTTTCCGAAGCCTCGGTTAAGCTGCAAATAGGCAATAAAATAATGCACGAAGTGAGCGAAGGCGATGGTCCTGTGAACGCTTTGGATATAGCACTTCGCAAGGCTTTGATTGAGCATTTTCCAAGCATTGCATCTGTTAAGCTAGATGATTACAAAGTGCGTGTTTTGGGTAGCAAGGTTGGAACAGACGCCTATGTGCGAGCTTGGATTACATTTGGGGATGGTAAAAGAAGCTGGCATACCGCAGGCGTTAGCACCAATATTATTGAGGCATCTTGGCTTGCGTTGCTAGACGGAATTAATTACTATATTCTAATAAATGAAAAGAGGACAAACAAATGAATAGTGAACTTTGCATAACAAGGCAGCCTATAATTAACAATAAAAAAGAATTATTCGCTTATGAATTCTTGTTTAAAGGCAATATTGACTATAACATGAACACAAAATACCTTATAGACAATATACTGAATAATCCCGGATTAGAAAAGATGAAAGGAAAAACTCAAGCATTTTTTAAGTGTGATTATGATTTTCTGCTCAGTGAAGCTCCGAATAAGCTAAATCCAGAAATGTTTGTTATGGAAATTTTGCCAACAGTATTGGTGGACAATAAAGCTGTTCAAGCCGTTAAAGAATTGTACGAAAAAGGTTTTAAAATTGCACTAGACGATTTTGACCTAAACAAAGAAAACTCCGCACTAATTTCACCCATTATCCCATGCCTTAGTTTTTGCAAACTTGAATATCAAAAATTAAAAGAATCTGAAATTTATTCCAAGCTAGTAGATATTTTTCACAAATATAAAATTCAGGTTATATCAGAAGGCTTAGAAACAATGTCTGATTTTAAGCATAGCAATAAAGTAGGTTCAGATCTTCATCAGGGCTTTTTTTTTGCAAAATCAGAAACGAAAACCACCATCAAAATGAAAATAGATACGATGGGGGCTTTGCACGTTCTCAATCGCATATCCGGCAATTATTTAGACCAAGATTTGGGTGTTTTGGAACAGGAATTCAAAAAATATCCAGACCTAACAGTAAATTTGCTAAAATATTTGAACTCGGCGCATTTTGGAATGCGCACCGAAATAAAAAACATTAAGCACGCCTTAACTATGCTTGGAATTACCAAGCTAAAACGATGGCTTTTAGTTTTAGCTTACGACACCAATAAAGAGATAAGCCTTGACCGTTCTCCGCTTTTGATAAATGCAATGATGCGAGCCAGCTTTTTTGGAGGAGTGGCAAAAAGGCTGAAATGGTCAACAGATAGAGCAGAAAAAGCATATTTAATGGGTTTAATAAGCCATTTAGACGCTCTTTACGAAACATCTTTTGAAAATATACTTGAACAAATTTCACTTGACCCAGAAATATCAAAGGCATTGCTAGACGGAGAAGGAGCTATGGGGTTATTGCTCAACATAATTTCCGTTATTGAGCACGGCGATATGGAAAGCGCAGCAGATTCCATAAACTACTTGAATCTAACTCAAAAAGATATAAACGAATGCCTGATGGATGCTTATACAAGTTCTTTGTCAGTTGTGTGAAAACTCCAAATACCACTCAGCAAAATGTTTAATGCCCGTTTCCAAAGATATTTTAGGGCGGTATCCCGTAGCTTTTTCCAACGCAGAAGTATCTGCCCAAGTAACAGGCACATCCCCAGCCTGCATAGGTAAAAATTCCTTAATCGCTTTTTTCCCCAATCCATTCTCCAAAATCTCAATAAACCGCATCAAATCAACCGGTTCCCCGCGCCCAATATTAAAAATCCTGTTAATCCTTAAATCCTGAGTATCGTGGTTCAGACAACTAATAGTCCCATTAACAATATCTTCTATATATGTAAAATCCCTCTTCATATTCCCATTATTGAAAACTTTTATGGGCTTGCCTTCCAAAATATTTTTTGCAAATAACATTGGTGCCATATCCGGTCTGCCCCAAGGACCATAAACAGTAAAATAACGCAGCCCCGTTATGTTCAATCCAAATAAATGCGAGTATGTATGCGCCATCAATTCGCAAGATTTTTTTGTGGCAGCGTATAAGCTAACAGGATTATCTGTTCTATCTTCTGTGCTAAAAGGAATTTTGGCATTATCTCCATAAACAGAACTACTGCTAGCAAATACAATATTTTTCACCCCAAAATCCTTGCAACACTCAAAAATATTCAAAGTTCCAGTTATATTGCTATCTATATAAGCCTGTGGATTTTCCAAAGAATAACGAACCCCCGCCTGCGCCGCCAAATGCACAACAGCATCTATTTTGTTATCTCTAAAAACCTCCATCAATTTCTGCTTATCGCATATATCTATCCTGTAAATCTCAGAATCTAAACGTTTCAACCTAGCCTCTTTTAGCTCCACGGAATAATAATTATTCATATTATCCAAACCAACAACTTTATCGCCCCTCTGCAACAATGCAATAGACACCGCATTGCCAATAAATCCGGCTACGCCGGTCACAAGAATATTCATAACGAAAATATAAAAAATTCTATATTGACTTTTATGATTCCCAATAGAGTTTTTTTTATATGGTTTGGCAATAAACTGCCATTAGCCACCGGACTTGCAATACTCTCTACCAAACAAGTTCAAAAACCAGAAGAAACAATTTTGTACATAGAAAGCCAAGAAAACGAAATGTGCGGAGAAGGTTATGATTTAATAAAAAATGAAGCGGGCATCACTCTAAAAAAAATAGATGATTCTATATTCGCAGACTTGGGAGACAAAGGTATTTGCAGCCATCTGTATAAACTTCTCAAAAAACCTGTATCAAAAACAAATTTATTGCGTTATGCCCTTTTGTACAAACAAGGCGGAGTTTATTTAGACACAGATATAATAACCGTTAAACCCTGGAATGATTTGCTTCAATATAAAGGTTTTTGCGGGCTTGAGCCGGTGGCATTTCCGCAAAAGCTATACGCTTCCAAAAATCCCTTGTTGTATTTGCTCGCCTGGATTCGCTTTCTCTGGAGGCTTTTGTGCGTTTATCTTCCGCACGGAGAGCAAATATTCAGACCCACGGAAAAATTCTTTTCCCTTTGTGCCAACGGCGCAATTTTGGGTTCAGAACTAAAGAATGAATTTTTTGAAAAAGCCTTTGCTGCAATAAATGAAATGGATGAAAAAGAGCAATTGAAACATTATCGATTGGGCACACATATTATGCAAAAAGCAACTGGAAATAAATCTTCGGAAATTATGGAAATGTTCCCTCCGGCGTATTTTTACCCTGTAGGTCCCGATATAAGCGTGCATTTATTCCGAGATGGTTCTGCAAAACGCTTAGATAAAATTTTATTGCCGCAAACAAGAATTATACATTGGTATAACAGCGTTGAGAAAAAATATTTGCACCAGCAGCTGAACTTAAAATGGATAGAAGAGCATCCAACATCTGCTTTTGCCAAATTGGCACAAAATATAATTAATCAAGGTTGAAAGAAGGAGTTATATAAAATACTGTTCTGAGTTAATGCTTTTGACAAAGAATCTTTGCCAAACCTTTCCAAAAGCGTTGAATCATTGCTCATAAGTGAAACTCCAAGCCCAAGCGCAGAACTGCTCCAACTGACCCCTATAGAATGCAAAAGCGTGGGAAAAATATCAAAATGCGAATTTTTCTTATCTCTAAAATCCAATTTCTCTTCCAAAGGCAGATTCAAAAAAGTGTAAAGAGGAGACCCATGTGCTCCAGTGATCTCCTGCATTGATTCCATAAACGCATGGTCTCCATAAATTACCAAGCTGGTATTTTCAAACCATTCTTGTTGCTCTAGCCAAAGCACAAAATTATATAACCTAACACTCATATCTTCTAAAACTGTTTTAAATCTGCTTCCATATTTTATAGGTTTGCCTTCTGCCAAATAAAAAGGCATGTGTGTATCCATTGTTTGCATATAAAATAAAAATGGCGCATCTTTTTCTACAATTTGGTTTAGCTTTAACTTTGCCAAACTATAGAGCAACGAATCTTCAAAGCCCCAATGCAATTTATAATTTTTGTGCGGGAGATAATTATTTTCTCTAAAATAATAATAATCAAAAACTTCAAAATCTCCGTGCGTTTCAAAATATCTTCCCATATTTGAAAAGGATTTGTCTGAGCTATACAACGCATAATTTTTATAACCAGCTTCGTTTAGAATATCTCCCAAAGCTATATGTTTGGCAAAATCCGCAGAATTTCTGTTTTTTGTGAGAATTAAATACGGAAGTCCCGTTGTATAGGCAACTGTTGCAGCTTTTGTATATTCCGTGCCATTCATTTGCTCTATAATGCAAATTTTGCCACTATGGCAAAGGGCATTTTGCTTTAATAAGGAATTTAAACCTGGCATAAAATTTTCATATTCGGGCAATAAAAATCCGTTTTCTAAACTTTCCACCTGAATTACTATCAAATTCCTTTTCTTTGCAGGGAAAAGAAATTTTTCGTTCTGCGGATTTTTGTAATTCGCTTCGTAAAAATTGCTTGGAGGTTCGGCTACTTTATTCAAAATTTCATAAATGCCGGAATTGTAGCCTAAATAAAATAGGGAAAACAAAAATGAAAAAACCGAAATGCCCACTATTACAATTTTTTTTGCAAAAACGCAAATTACGAAATACGCAATAATAGAAAAAATCAAAGCACGAATCACAACTTCGGCAGTAAACGAAAGAACAAACGCTTTATCTAAGTACGTACCTTCCAAGGGCATTATTATGTGCTCAACTAAAATGTTCAACGGAACTTCAAAAAAATATTTAAACCAGCCTAAAAAGAAAAATATAACAGAAGATAAGTAAATGGATAAGAATACCATAAACGACTGAACTTTGCTGAACGGTTTTTTTATGTTTTGCAAATAGTTTTTCAAATACGGAAAAAATTTGTGAATAAAAATTGCAAACAATATGGAAATTGCAGAAAAAACCTCCGTGACATGGTTTATTTTATTCATTTTATACGCTATCACGTGATAAAAGGTCAAATATCCCTTATACCCCGTGATTGAGTCTTTTGAAAAAAGAAAAAAATGCGGAATAAAATTTGCAAAAACAAAAAACAATATAAAGAACCAAAAAGTTTTCTTCAAATTTTTTTGCATAAAGAAAAATACAATACTGCCTATTAATGAAGGCGTAACCAGATTTATGGCAAGGGAAACAGGTGAAAATATTTTCACGTCTGAGAGGTTTATGAAAATCGCAAGTAAAATTGATAATGAAATCAAAGAAAACAAAATACCAATTCGCATTTTATTGAATATGTTAAACATAATTTATTTCTCAATGTCCAAAATGAAATCTGCCGCTCTTTCCAAATCTAGCTTTTGTCTTTCGCTCACGATTTTATAACGCTCTGCGGCACGGGCACAGTATTTCTCATAAATATTTTTATCTAAAAGCTGAATTATGCGGTTTTTAATTTCGCTTGAATTATATGGGTCAAAATAAATGGCGGCATCTTGGCAAACTTCTGGAATGGAGCTTGTTCCACTTGCGGCAACGGGAATTCCATAACGCATGCTTTCCATTGGCGGATAACCAAAACCTTCGTTTAAAGAGGGGTAAATAAAAGCATAGGCGTTTTTGTGCAGAGATAATAATTCTGCTCGGTTTATATAACCGAGAAAAATAAATTTGTCTCTGTTTTTCAAATTTCTTTCAAAAATTTTCCTTTTGTCAACCCCGGTCAAAACAACCTTGAAATCAATATCTTTTCTTTGTGAAAATAATTCATCAAAAGCCCAAACTGCCCGCAAATTATTCTTTTCCCATCTAGCAGAGCTTGTTAAGAGAAAATATGTTTTTGGCAAAATTCCCTGCGGCAAATCGCCTGTCTCGCTTTCTTCCATAAATGGCGAATAGCAAACAATAATTTTGCTTTTTGCCAAATGCGGATAAAATGAAATTATAGAGGCTCTTGAATGTTCCGAAACAGTTATGTATTCTGCGTTTTCTATGTATGCTTGTTTATCATATTTTTTTTTAACCGCCCATTTAAAAATCTTTTTAAATGGACCTTTTATTTTAAAGGCATTATAGTGGTTATAATTGCTTATGCCACAATCTGCCATTTCAAGCATTCTAAGACCGTGCCAAGTCATTAAGTATCTGTTCACTTTTAATTGCCTTTCGCTGTACAAGGGGGTGTAAAACGTTTCTATATGCTCTTTTTCTATAACTTCTTGCGGTGAAATTTCGTTTATATCGTAAATTTTTATCCCAGATTCCAAAATTTTTGGATTTATGTAAGACTTGCTGTTATAAATGCCTATAAAATCCCCAGTTTTCTTTAGCAGAGCAAAAAAAATCACTTCGCCATAATAACCGCCGCCGTGAAATTTTATGTTATCTGACCTTGGCTGTATTCCAGTTAAATCGAATAGGACTTTCATAGCGACAAATATAGTAAATAACATTTTCTAAATTACGAATACTATGAGTGATATTGATTTTGTGCAGCTTTGGGTAGATGGTAGCGACAAAGACTGGCAAATAGAAAAAGGTAAATATATTCCAGGTTATAATGCAGATGCTTCTGCTATGCGTTATAGAAGCTGGGATAATTTGCAATATTGGTTTAGGGGCATTGAAAAATATGCTCCGTGGGTGAGAAAAATACATTTAGTAACACCTGGGCATTTTCCAAAATGGCTAAACAAAAATCACGAAAAATTAAATTGCATAAATCAAAACGAATTCTTAAAAAAAGAACACATTCCAGTATTCAATTCCAATGCGGTGGAAATAAATTTACATAGAATTAGATCTCTAGCAGATAAATTCGTTCTATTTTGCGATGATATGTTTATCACCAACAAAGTTAAAGAAACAGATTTTTTCAAAAACAATTTGCCATGCGACCAAGCGATAATGAATAATTTTGTTCCTTTAGGTTTGTTCAGCTATATAGACTTTAACAATGTGCTTACTATAAATAAACATTTCAATAAAAAAAAGGTTATTAAAAATAACTTGTTGAAATGGTATAATCCCATTTATGGAACGCAAAATATAAGCAACATTTTATTCTATCCATGGAAAGCGTTTTCAAGGTTTGTTTATCCGCATTTGCCTCTGCCTTATTTGAAGAAAACATTTCAGGAAGTTTGGGAAGTTGAGGAGCAATTATTAGATAAAACAAGTCAAAATAGATTTAGAGCAAGAGAAGATGTGAGCCATTTGTTATTTCGTTATTGGAAATTTATGAAAGGAGAGTTTTGTCCAAGTTCTGTGTTGGGGAAAAAATTTGACATTTTTAAAAACGGAAATCTCAACACTCAAATATACAAAGCCATTGTTAAGCAAAAATACAAGATGATTTGCGTTAATGAATTTGAAGATGATATTGATTTTGACACGGAAAAACAAAAATTGAATAAAGCATTTGAAACTATATTCCCAGAAAAATCAAGTTTTGAAATTTAAAATTATGTCCCTAGAAATAGATAAAAAATTTTTGCTAAAAAGTACTTTGTACAATTTTTTAGGTACAGCAGTTAAAGTGGTAGCTCCTGTGCTTATAATTGTTTTGGCAAGAATTTTTGGAAAAGAGGAATTTGGCATTTTTGTGGGAACGCAATTATGGATATTTACTTTAAGCCGAGCTGCCGTGTTTGGCTTAGATAAAGGGCTAAATTGGTTTTTGCCGCAAAACATATTGAACAATCGCCCAGCGCATTTAGGTTTTAACGAATCCCTTAGCCGTTCACTCATTATATCGACTATTATATTCGCGGTTATGTTTATATGCGCAGTATTTGGCTTGCATAAATATTCCGAAAGCCTTGTTGCATTATCCTCTTCTGAATTATCCATATATGCCTTATCAATTATACCCTTGGCTGCTTTGCATATTTTTGGCGGAACGGTAGAGGGCATTCGCAAGCCTCAATACAGAATGTTCATAACCGAGTGCACAGTTTTTGCCCTTGCTCCGTTTTTATCCATAGTGTTAAATTTTGCAGGCATTCCCCATGCCTTGCCTATGGGACTTTTAATAGCAAACATTTTAGGTTGCCTTATATATATTCCATTGATTAAAAAAAGGTTTCCTTTTTCGTTAAAATTTTTTGGGAATAAAATTCCCAGAGAGCTTCTGGTTTATTCCATTCCGAGAGGATTTTCAGAGGTAGTTGTTTCTGTTTCAATGCGCATTGATGTGTGGATGATTTTATTGATGCTAGGTCCCGGCGAAGCTGGTGTTTATGCGGTTATGACAACTATTTCCAACGGACTGCGCACAATTCGCCAAAGTTATAATCCTATTATTTTACCAGTTATAGCAGGAATGAGCAAGGAAAGGCTGGCAACCGATTTAAAACCTGTATTCTCTTATTGCGTTAATATGGTGACGCTCATACAACTAGCCATAGGATTTTTTATAGTGCTATTTCCAGACAAAATTCTTATGATAGCTGGCAAAGATTTTATTGTTCAGCCAGAAACCCTGGGAATACTTTTGCTTTCGCATTTGCTAGGCGGTTTCTTTTTGCTCTCTGCCTCTGTGCTTAATGGGATTGGAAAAAGTCTGTACACATTGAAAATGGATATAGCGTCTTTATGTGTTTCTTTTGCCACCGGCTATATTTTAATCCCTATTTTCGGCTTGCCCGGCGCTGCACTTTCTACGCTGGCATATATATTATTGCAATCTATATGGAATAACATTTACATTTTCAAGCTGCATTTAAGGCTTTATTCAAAAAAAGTAATTCCTTATGCTATATGGTCTGTTTTGCTTTTAGTTCTTTATATTCTATTGCCAAATTTTTCACTTGGTCTTTTGGATAAAATAATATTGTATATCGGGGTTTTGTGCTGTTTGGGAGTTACGCAAATTTTTATTTTGCGTAGGTGAAAACACCTACAACCACACACAAACGTATGAGGTTTGCATTTATGTTGTCTGAACCCCGATTCTCCCGATTAAAGGATTTACCCGATTTCACATTTATATTCCCACAATTCGGCTTTTAGAGTCAACGCCGACTCTTTTTTATGGAAAGTTCAAGGGTGGCTGCTGGTATGCTTTGGGTGTGTTTGTTTTCCTCGCCAGCCTCTTGGGACGCAGAGTTTGGCGTGGTTTGTGCCTTGTGGCACGTGGGGTTGTTTCAATTCTTTACGCAACGAACGTTATAATTCCAATCACCACCATTTGCCAGTAATAATACTCCCAGGTGGGCAAGAATCCGAAAAAGTAAATAATGCCAAGCCATCAAAACGCGGATCATAATTCCATTTTTCACATTCTTCCTCGCTTATCGCTCCGAATAAGCAATAATAATCCTCTTCTTCTTCGGACGAAATAACACACGCAGAAAGTTTATCCCCATCCCCATTACCCTGCACACAACGAACACCAAGCCCACTGTCCTTATCGAACGTGTCCCTATTGAAACTATCGCCGCCTTCTTCTATACCCCGGACGTAGGATTCCCTATCATTGTACTCCGTAGCACTCCACCAGAAAGCGTAGTCGTCACCATCAGAAGGCAGAGCCGCGAAACCATACTTGTCCTCACCATTGAGGTCCCAGCCATTGTTGTCCCAGCCACTCGTAGCCTTCAGATACTTGCCTGCTGTTGACGAACCGCCAACAAAATCCATTAACGTACTCCATTCATCATTGTTTGGGATATGCCAACCTTCGGGGCAAATACCCTGATGCTTTGCGCTTACCAAGCAAAAATTGATATTACAAATAGAGGGCAAGTTCATTGCGGTTGCCCAATCATACTTCCCGCTTGCATTGTAAGCTAAATCCTCTGCCATCCAAACTTGGTCGCCTATTTTTACATACTTATACTCCTTGCCATCGCGAGAATCGGTGAAAGTGCTGACTGAACCTGAACCACCCCTATAATTTATGCCCCCCGAATCATAAGGGTTGTCGCGCTGCACCTCTGTGCAGGAGAAAAGCAGGGGGATGCAAAGCATCACCGCATAAGAAAGAAAAATCTTTGTTTTCATTTAACCTCCTATACTAATTTTGTAAACAACGAACACTTCGCAACCCACTGGCACTGGCTTCTCCGCAACACGTAGCGCCGTTTTCTCTGATTTCGAACTCTCCTTCATTAGCACTCCACCAAAAGCCGCGGTCGCCGACACCACCGAAATAGATACTGCCATCATTGTAACGACCGCCACCGCCGCCCGGCAGAGCCGCAAAGCCATATTTGTCCGTACCATTCCCCCAACTTGTCGCTCTCAAATTATCTATATCAACAAAATCCCACAGCTTTTCCCACTCCGCTTTGCTAGGAATATGCCAGCCACCGGAACATATAGACTTTGCCGTTGCCCAGTCGTACAGTCTGCCATATTTGTCGCAGTTGGCTTGTATTTCATCCTCTGATAATATTCCTTCGCCATAACACTTGCTACCATTAGCGGCATAATTCAAATTCCTAGCCATCCAAGTTTGTGGACCTATCACAACCGATTTGTAAGTCTCGCCGCCGTAATCCACAGAAGGACCGTAAGTGATTAAAGATTTAGAAGAATACGGAGGCAACACAAAACTTGAACTTGACTTGTTTGAGGATGAACTGGAAGGTTTCTCTCCCATATAATTTTTGCCCCCCGAATCGTATGGATTGTCACGCTCCACCTCTGTACAAGAAAGAAAAAACGCAGCCGCAAGCAAAAAAAATCTTAAAACCATATATGAACTCCTATAATACATTAATCCTTAATGCAACGAACACTAAGAGATTCTTTTTTACCGATCCAGCCACCTTCCCCGTTGACTTCATCTTCAAAGTAGGACAATTCGACATACCCGTCCCTCCCGGAGTGCCAGAATCCTTTGAAGCCGACATCTTGGCAACCTTTATCATTATAATAGCCGCCAGGCATAGCCGCAAAGCCAAATTCGTCCACACCATTGCCGTCATTGTTCCATCCACTTGTCGCTTTCAAATACCAGCCTGCCATTCCATGACCGCCAGCCGTGTTTATCAATTTATTCCAATCATAACTGTCAGGCAAAATCCAGCCCTTAGGGCATATATCCTCATATATTGCAGTTCCCGAATAATACAGCCTGCCATAGGGGCATTTTTGTTCGGTGCTGGAAGAATCACAGCATTTGCTATTGCTGGTAACGTAGTCAAGGTTTTCTGCCATCCAAACTTGATTGCCTATTTTCACAGTTCTATACACCCTGCCGTCACGGGAATCGGTCAATGTGCCTGAGTCGCTAGGCGTTGAGGAAGAACTGGGAAGTTCCTCTCCCCTAAAATTAATGCCCCCCGAATCATAGGGATTGTCGCGTTGTACCTCTGTGCAGGAGAGAAAAAACACGGCAGCAAGCAAAAGAAACCTCAGAACCATAATGAAACTCCTATCCCCGAAGCCAACAATACGCCGCCAACAATGTAAAACAGATTCCTTTGAGTTTTGGCACTCTCCACGTTTTTCCAAGCATCATCGTAAAAGGGTCTATCTTTCTCGTCAATGTTGTAGTCCTTATAAGTATCTTTCAACTCATTGTCTTTCAAATATCCAGCAACAAGCAAGCCCGCCCCAGCCAAGTCCAAGCCAATAGCAACCCAAAAAGCGGTTTTGCTAGGCTTCTTTTCAACCACTATCACCTCAGACTTGACAGGCGCAGGCTCCACCTTGGCAACCTCAGGCTTCTCAACCACTATCGGCTTAGACTCAACAAGCATCCTTTTGAACAAATCAGTTGCCTTCTCGTCTATGAGAGCAAGCGAGCTATATATATCTTTAAAATTGCCTGTGAATGAACCCATCAAATTTCCAGTTGCAACATTGTAGAGTTCCACCTTTATGGTCAAATTCTCTCCAAACCTCCCTATACGCCCCTGAGCAACATAGTCCGCACTCACCTTCTTGCCAAGCTCTGCTAGGCAGCTAGCCTCCTTGCACACCTTCACAGTGTTCTCCATTGAGCCGAGAAAGGCAACTATGGTCTCCGTTGTCATCACACCGAATCGGTCACTAGGCAGAACATTAACCGCCGTCTCGCGTAGCTTATCGGTTAAGTAAGTCAAATCGGCAACGCCTATGGAATCACGGTCATCCAAAGTGTTGATAATGGCAACTCG
>JAITFP010000084.1 GCA_031281275.1 Candidatus Fibrimonadaceae bacterium | reverse complement strand
AGTTGTAAAGACGACCATATTCGTTGCAATTGGCAGTACTATTCTCGTTGCATTTGCTACCTGCGACATCGTAATTCAAATTACGCTGGAACCAAGTTTGGGTGCCAATTACAACCGTTTTGTAAGTTTCGCCTTCATAATTCACAGGGTCGCCATAAACAATGTTGATTTGTATTGAAGAGCTTGAGCTTGAACTTGGCACAACAGACGAACTGCTCCCCTTCAATATAGTCAAAGTCCCGCTGCACGTAGCCGTTAATCCCCGACAAACTTCGGCATCGTTGTTTACTTTAACTTGAATTTTAGAATAAGTCCCTGCTTTCGGAGCATCCCAATTAGGAGCATTAACCCACTGAAAATCATATTCCGGCTCCAAAATAAATTCATCCTTGCTTTTATTTTCTATACATATCACCTCAGGCATATCATACTCATAAATAGGCTCATCTGCAATTCCCGTGTCAACAACAACTTCGCAAACAAGACGATATGGAGAAGATGAACTACTTGACATTGAACTTGACGAAGACACCTTCACAGAGCTTGAACTGCTCGACGTTGAACTAGATGAAGACACTCTCACAGAGCTTGAACTGCTTGACTTAAGCGAGAAAGAACTTCCTTTATAATTGATGCTCTTTTCATCATCAGGGTTGTCGCGTTGTACCTCTGTGCAGGAGAAAAGCAACGAAATGCAAAGCATTGCCGCAAATGAAAGAAAGTGGTTTGTTTTCATAGTTAGCTCCTAGTCTTGTACACAGCGAACACTATACAAATTGTTGTTCTTATTGCTGTCTTTCCTATAAACTTCATCGCTGATGTAGCGCATATATCGATAGGAGGCGTTGGAGGCGTTGCTATTGCTTTCCGTGGCAGTCCACCAGGCACCATTGTCCCCTACATTGAAGAAATAGTCAGCTAAATCGCCATCTCCTCCCGGCAAAGCCGTAAAACCATAGGTATCCTGACCATTGCCGCTTTTCCAACCTTTTGTTGCTTTCAAACGCGCACCTGCTATTGATGAGCCACCAACATAATCTATTAATGTAATCCATTCTTCATCGCTTGGTATATGCCAACCTGTGGGGCATACAGTCATTGCCACCGTCCAATTATACAGTCTGCCATATTTGTCGCAGTTGCCTTCGCTATTGTCGTAGCATTTGCTGCTGCTCGCTTCGTAGTTAAGGTTTTCTGCCATCCAAATTTGCCCCCCTATTTGCACGAACTTGTACACTTTGCCGTCTCGAGAGTCTGTGAAGATGTTTGAGGGTATATTTGGCGGCTCACTGGAATAACATCCCCTATAATTCATGCCCCTATAATTAGTGCCATTCTCATCACAAGGGTTATTGCGTTGCACCTCTGTGCAAGAGAAAAGCATAACCGCTATTAGGAGAATTGCATGTTTAAAAGTCATATCTTACCAATCATTCTTTATATTATTCCAGTTTTCTTCATCAAAACCACGCGGGCAAGAATTTTGAAAATAACCATCATCCAACTCATCAAACAACCTATCACATTCAGCACTGGTTATATCTGTTATGCAAAACTCATATTCGTAAAAAACGCAAACTCCCTTACCACCCTTAGTGTTGTCAGGAGGATAGTCTTCCAAACAAGCTTCCATAGCCGAGCCATAGTCACCCTTGTTGTAGCCAGTACTGTCCCAGTAGCCAGCACCGCCAGGGGAATTTCCCCAGTAATTGATGCTCTTCTCATCCCAGCAGTTGTCGCGTTCCACTTCTGTGCAAGATAAAAGAAAAGCTGTTGCTAGAATAAGAAATCTTAGAACCATAATGAAATTCCTACCCCAGAAACTAAAAATATGCTGCCAATGCCATAAAACACATTCCTCTGGGATTGAATGCTTTCCACGTCATCCCAAGTATTGTCGTAATGTGATTGATCTAAACCTTTCTCGCCATAAGTCTTGTATGAATCTTTCAATTCTTTGTCTTTCAGGTATCCGGCAACCATCAGACCTGCTCCCAGCATGTCCAAACCAAGAGCAACCCAAAAACTGGTTTTTTTAGGTCCTTCCTTAACCTTTGGCATTGGAGCAGGCTTTGGCGGCTCCGGCTTAGGCTCAATTTTTGCAACTTCTGGCTTTTCCACCACTATTACAGGCTCTGTTGGCTTTACCGTAGATTCTTCAAGCATCCTTTTGAACAAATCCGATGACTTTTGGTCTATAAGAGACAGCAAGCCGAATATATCCTTGGAATTGCCAGTGAATGACCCCATCAGATTTCCCTTTTGGGTATCGTATAGCTCCACCTTTATGGTCAGATTCTCCCCGAACCTCCCAATGCGTCCCTGCGCAACATAATCTGCGCTCACCTTCCTGCCCAACTCTGCGAGACAGCTCGCCTCCTTGCACACCTTGGCGGTGTTTTCCTGCGAGCCAAGGAAGGCTACTATGCTTTCCGTGGTCATAACACCGAATCGCTGCTTTGGCAGAAGATTTACCGCCGCCTCTCGTATTCTATCCGTCAGGTAGGTCAAATCGGAAATGCCTATGGAATCGCGGTCATCCATGGTGTTGATAATGGCGATGCGTTCTTGCTGCCCGTAGGCGGCAAGGGTAAGAAATAACAAAATGAAAAATTGTTTTTTCATATCTTAGTCCCTCAGTATTAGTGGAAAATCATCGCCCTCATTGCCTAGCAGCAAAATAGGGCGCAAGTCTTGGTCTAGCAGCAAAGTTTTAGGCAGGGGCATTTGGCTATCGCCTTTTTTGGACAAGCCGAAACTCTCTGGAATGTTGTTGAATCTGTCAAATCCTAACAGCCAGCTATCTTTCATATATCCTCTCACCCATTTGTCTGTTTTGGCGTAATCTGTCTCGCCCACGTTTATCAAAACAACCAGAACGCCGCCACTTTCCAGTTCAGCCGCATTGGCAGACATCTTGGCGATGCCTTCCTTGCAAGGTATGCACCAAGTGGCATAAAAGGCAAAAACAACACGCTGGCTGTTTTTTTGCTGGGCAATGGACTTTAATTTTTCTTTGCTTAATACTCCGCTATAGGAATCCTCTCCGTTTTTTGTAACCAAAGCGAACCACGGAATATCACTCATCAACTCTTTGGGCAAGGGAAGTCTCACCGATGGCTTGCCCTCAGCGAAAGATAAATTAGCAAAGAAAGCTATGCAAGCAATAAAAATCAGTCTGTGCATTTTGGTACCCATTCTTTTATCTCCTTTTCCCATTCGCTTAAAAAAACGGCTTTGGGCAAATTATCTGTTAGTTTTTCTCTCGCCTTGGATTCGCTGCCTATATCAATGCCTGTCGCTGGTGTTTGCGTTTTGAGCAAAGAATATGATTCTCCTCCGCAAGATTCAATAGAGAGAGAAGGGTCATAAGCACATTCAATTCCATAAGAAGAAGATTTGCATCTCTCCGTGCAATTGAATTTCATATTTAATCCTTCGGTGCACTCCGATTTTTCAATTTTTATCTTTTTGGAAAGCACGGCGAAAACTGCATTGGAACATTCATTGCCTACATCCTGCCAAAAAACTTTAAGGCTCTGGCAGTAATTCTTGTAATTTTCTCTTGCCTTCGCATAAGTTCCGTATTCCGAATAAGGGCTTTCAATGCCCCAGCCTTCAAGGAGGCTCCTGAGCCTTGTGAACTCCATCCAAAGCATTTGCGTTTTGTGCCAAGCCTCGTTTTTTTGCCTAGGGTGCTCAGTGCTTAACATAGTGCTGGAAACCATTTCCAGCGAATCTGCTGCGCGTTTTTGACGCTCAAGGAAGCCCTTTGCCGCATCGGATTTAGTCATGCAAACAATGACGTTTATTTTATTCCCGTTGCGTTTGTTGCGCACAATGCGGGCATCGTGAGCATTGGAAAGGTCAGATTCTATAACTGTCTTGGATTCATATCCAGAAGCTAAATCTTCCTTTCCGTTTGAGACTTGCTGGCTCACAATTCGCTCTATGGTAACATTGACCGATGAACTTATCTGCCTGGACAAGGCGGAGTGGGCTTCAGTCAATGCCTCATTTTCGTTTGTTCCAACTCCAAAACCTCGAAACTCATCGGTTTGGCATTCCTGTACAGAAGCAGGCTCCATTGGTGGCGGCTTGGTGGCGCAACCAATGAATATAATCAAAAATGGCAATATAGCTATCATGTTCTACTTTTTGGATTTTTCCAGATAAGCGGCTGTGCCTTCGTCTAGCTTCCTCATCATGTCGTCTTTCTTTACCTTCAGCTCAAGCTCTTCCTGACTTGAGGTGGCTGTTTGCACGGCTTTCTTGAGAAATTCTGGGTTCAAGAAGTAAAGGGAATATACTTTCCAATGACCGTTTTCCTTGTTGAACTGGGGGATTACTTTGTAGGGAGTTGATCCGTTCAATTCCTTATGAGTTGACTGTCTAACTCCTTCTTCCCATATCTTTTTTGCCTCGCCGTTCACATTTTGGGCATAAGACTCGCTAAGACGCTCTACTATGTTGCTCAGAGTTTGCGCCATATCTGTGCGCGCTGCATCGCCGGAAACATTCCTTGCCACCATTTCATCGGTGGATTCGCCTATGCCTATGCCACAAGGGATGTACTTGCTTTCCATGTCTTTTTTTATTTCAAGCAGTTCATCGGTAGGTGTTTTGACTGTCTCAAAGCCGCCGGTGGCTGCCTGCTGTGCTTTTGACGGACCGCAGGAACTAAGTGTGAATGCCAAGGCTAATCCGGAGATAGCCGCCAGTAGAAAACGTGTGGTTTTCATAGTGAACCTCTTTGTTAAATGGAAATTTCTTTGCTTCCTTAAAACATGTTTATTGAACCTAGACCTTGTGGCACAAGCTCGAACAAAAAGTATTTGAGGGGCAAAATATTGCATGAGGAGTAATGTAGTAATTTATTTAAAATACAAACTAACTCCAAATATATGATTGGCGTTTAAGACTGTACGGTTCTGGTAGGCGTATTCTATGTCGGCAAAGCCTAGTTTAATTACAAAGCCTGCACTTAAAGCATTGTTTTCCTCGCTGGAAATGGGATAGCCAAAGCGCAGGGAAAATACATCCTTATACATTATTTCCAAACCGGAGCGCAATTCTCCTTCTTGGAAATCGTTTCTTCTATATAAATCCGCGGATAAGGCACCGGTAAAGCCTAAAAAAAGCGGGCAGGTGCCTGTTATGCCAGCTTGCACAGAAAGGGGGGCTGTTTCTTTTTCTATCCAGCCAAAATTGCTGAAAATAGCACCAAAGGCAAAATATTCCAGCAAATCATATTTAACTCCCCCATCAAATAAAATTCCGCTCCTATTGTAATCTTCTATGTTTTGATTTGCATAGCGAACCGTTAACCCTGCGCTTAGAAAATTGAAAGTCTTAGCAATCCCAAGCTGTGCAGCAATTGTTCCAGCACCAAAAGAAGAGTTTTTCGCAGTCAAGCCATCATCATTATAACCTTCCATTTCATCGAAATTAAGCGATTCAATTCCCGCAGTTAAATGCCATTTTCCAAACAAGGAATGAGCTAGCATAGATACTTTGCCTGCACCTATGTATTCAGAAAAATCTGCTTTTGAAAAACTGAGAGACAGAGAGTTGGTGGAAACAGGAGCTAAGGGATTTCTCACTGTTTCGCTTGCACTCCTTGGACTTGCTATTCCTGCGCCAGAAAGAGCTGCTCCCCTAGGAGCTGTTGGCATAGAGAGTATTTTCATAGAGCCTGCGCCCGGCTCCACGTGCCAATACTCACCTGCTAACGCAAAAATGGGCAATAACAGAAATGCGCACAAAGCAAAACGGACAAACACTAGTTAAATGTAGAAATTTCTACTTTACCGCTAATGGAAGAAAAAGACCCAAGCAAGGTTCAGTTAAAAACCATCTTAAAAGGAAATGCAGCTATGGCAATTAGGCCCGCAGCTATGGCAGGTTTTAAAGTAGCAGATTTTCAAATGAATCCCACCGCAAGAGAAACAGCAGAAGACCGTCTTAAAAACGAAGTAGCCGCCTTGCAAGGGCAGATAGCCACTCTTAACGGAGAAATAGCGAACTTAAAACAGAAAAGTGAACAAGATGGAAAAGCGAAATATGATAAAGGCGTTCAAGATGGCAGGGCTTTGGGTGCAACAGATGGCGAAAAAAAAGCTATGGAAAAATTCAACGCCGACTTAAAAGACTTGCAAGCCAGTACCGAGAAAACATTGGAATCTTTGGCATTGCAGCAAAAAGAAAATTTTGAAAAAATTGAAAATAATACCGCCGAAATTGCCATAGCCGTTGCAAAAAAAGTTTTTTGCGAAGAAGCAGCTCAAAATCCAAACATAATAGCAAAAGCAATTAAAGAAGCCTTTACATTCCTTGGGCAAGAAGAAAAATTGAAAGTTCGCCTAAACCCTGGGGATGTGGCATCTGCGGAAAAAACAGAATCTATATGGAAGCCAATGTTGAATTCATTGAAAAGCATTGAACTCGTTATTGACAACACAATAGAGCAAGGCGGTTGCCTGCTTGAATCAGAAAACGGTTCTTCTATTGATATGCGACTGGAAACAGTATGGGGGCATATTGAAGAAACGGTAAAAAGAATTTATAGCTAATCCAGCCACGCACCAGCCCAGTTTGCATGGTCGCAATCTTTGTCACCGTTATCCAATGTTTCAAGTTCAAGAACCTTAACTCCGCTAATATCAACGTTCAGTGAATCTATTTCGTGGGAAGTTAAAACCCTTGAACGATAAAGCTCCTTTCCATCTCCTTTAATCACCCAGATAGCACCATTGCCGCAGGCAGATTCATCATCCAAGCCAATATAGCTGTGAATTTTTTTATAGGAACCGTTTAAATTCCAAACAAGTTTTGAAATGGCATGCGAGCCTATTCCAAATTCAAAAATTCTCCCATCTATCCTCATAGCATTGTTTTCAACGGTTTTGCCCATTTTAGGCTCTCCCCAAGATTGTTCTGCAACAACTGGTTTCAGTTCTTGGAGAAGACTGTTGTTTTCTGAACGAATAAAGAACTGCGTTTCTTTGGTAACGGTATCGTTTTCGGGAAAAGCCATTAAAACGGCATAGTACATACCGGGATTTTCTATTGAGGTGTTATTTTTGCCATTTACAAAAATCTTATATTCAACCAGAGTATCTGGTAGCATCCATTCAATCTCTTTTTTATCTTCGTTCCATTTTATGCTTGCGGCATAGTTTGATTCTCCCCTTTTTTTCCCTATTTTGAATGCTTCAAGCGGGTAGCCAAAGGGTCTGGTTTGCGAAAAAATTCTATCTGTTTTGTAATCGTTTAAAATTCCGTCTATGGTGCTTGTGGTTTTAAAACCAACAACTCTGGATTTTCTATTCACTTCGCCATAGCCGTCTTGTCCGCGCACAATGTAAATATTATCTCCAGAAAAATCTCGCCATTGTTCCAATTCTCTTGGGGACCAACCTAAAAATTGCCGCTCCGAAAAACCGTTAAAGCCACTGGCAAGCATTTGCCAAGGGCGGGCATAAATGAATATGGAATTTTTTGGAAGTTTTTTTAACGTTGTGTTTAAAAAATCTTCTTCTGCTAGCAATTTATTTTCTTTGTACAAAATGTTTTCTTTAAAACTTTCTATGTGATGCAAAGAAAGAAAACAAGCCAAAACCGCCACAACGCCGCACACAATTTTTGAATTGCCCCTAGAAACATCGCAGAGACCAACCCCCATCACAATGGCAAAAAGCGGAAGCGCAACAAGCACATATCTCTGGTTAATATCTATTTCAAAGGTGCCAGAAACATTGAAGAGAATCACCGCTATTTGCAAGCAGAACAAGGCAAACAAAAGCGCAGCCCATCTGTATTTTTTCTGAAAAATAATCACATACAAAAGCCAAGCGAAACTTACAAAGAGCAAAAGAGTGTAGCTTGTGTAAAACGGATTTTTCAAAAGCCCGTTCTGAGCAAGTTCTGCATTCCACATTATTTTAATATTGCTTATCAAGTTGTATTTAAAATTTTCAAATGAATGCGCAGCGTGCTCGCCGCCTTGAAAGTCATAGCCGCGGTAGGCTATCATAGTGTTTATGGCGGGCCAAGAAGCTAGCATTGTAAGAGCGGTGAAAGCCGCTAAGCGATATGTTTTTGCCAAGAAATAAGAATAATAAAAAAGAACAAAGGGAATAAAGCAGAACAGAGTTTCTTGCCTTGTTTGGGCAAAAAATCCGAGTAAGGGAATTATCAGAGCAAAATGCTTAAAATTAACTTCTTTGGGTGGAACAAGAGAATAAAAAGCGAGCAAAATTGCAAATAAAAATACATACAAAACCTCTGTTGATGCGCTACGGGATTGCATTAAAAATATGGGCTGGCTAGCCAAAAAAATTACGCAAGCAAGGGCAAGCCATTCATCTTTTGTAAATCTAAAAATTGCAAAAAACAAAAGAGCTATGGAACCAAGCGCAAGCGGCAAATTTAATCGCAAGGCAGTTTCTCTGGTTGGTTCAGCAAACAAAAAAGCTATGCTTTGCGCAAATGCAAAAGCCTTGCCCTTAAAATTATTCACCACATCTTCGCATTTAAGAACACCATCTTTCCAAGCACCTTGGTTGCACACTCCGCCGCTTTGGTCAAAACGCATTTCAAGCGCCATTGCTTCCCAACTGGTTTCATCGCTCAACACCCTGTGCTGCAGGTTTATTTGCGTGGCTGCGAAAACTGCGAAGAAAATGAGGAGAGCCGCTATGCCAAGCATGGAAATTTTTGAAGGCAAATAATTTTTTACTCGTTGCAAAATTTCTTTCGCATTCAAAACCAAAGCTGCGCAAAACCAAATGAATAAGGCAAGCACAGCATAATAGCCCCATTTTATATCCCAAGCTTTGGCATAGTTCTGCGGAATTTTTTGAAACAAAAAGAATACCGCGGCAAGCACGGGAGCTGCATATACGCCAGCTACCAACCACTGGCTTATGGCTTCTTGTATTTTATTGCGCATTTAGGTAATAAGCATTAACAAGTTTTCCATCTTGCTTAATAGTCAAAAACTGCTTACCTTTGAGCAAAGTTCCCTTTATTTCATAGAGATTTTCGCTTTTGTATTCCGAAGTAATGCTTGTTCCTTTGCTCAAATTTGGAACTAGCAGGGTTTCTTTTGGATCCACTCCGCAATCTTCGTGCTTTTTGGCAGATTCAGATAGTACGGGGTAAGAAGTTACTTCTATGGGTGAAGTGACAGAAGTTGCTATTTTAGAAAGGAAGGCTACATCTACTGGAACATTTGCTGGAGGAGGCAAATTATTTTCTTCTTTCTTTTTGGTGTTTGGATTTTCTGTTGTAAATTTCAAACGAAAGCCAACAACGCTTTCTCTGCAAACTGCCTGATAAATTGCGTTAGCCTTTATTTTTTCAGCTTCTTTGCCTTCAATGGGTCTGTAAAGCCCGGGAGCAACGTCTTGCCTATAAATAAATATGTTTTGCACCACATCTAAATTATCCTTGTTTATCATAAATTTCACCTGACCCTGAGAATATTTGGGTTTGCCAGCCTGCAAGGTATAGGCAGAATCTGACAGTGGTATTCCCTCAAACTTAAACTTGCCATCTGGCAAGCCGCCGGGAATTTTTTGAGATGTAAAGGTTGTGCCTTTTATCCAGACGGTGGGCATTTCAACGGATTTTCCGCTAAATGGATCCATAATAGTGCCGGAAATTGAACCTTTTTTTCCGCAAGCCACAAGGGCAAGCGCAACAAGAGCAGTAAAGAGTAAAGTTTTATTCATGGGGGGTAATATAGTAATTTTTGTGTAGGGACGCGATTAATCGCGTCCCTACACAAAATCCTTTTTTCTAAACAGCAAAGCCGCCAAACAAAGGACAATGCTGGAATAGCCAAGTGCATAAAAGCTGTTCCATATTATATAAGAGGCATCTAAAGCTATGGAATGAGCTGCCTGCATAGAGGCATTGAATCTGAACAAGTTCGGGATAATATAGTGTACTCCCTTGGCTATATTATACACAAGTTCGCCGTGTGAATGTAAAAAACTCCCATCTTCGCTAATTCGGTAGGCAAAATAAACCTCTTTCAATATTTGGTTGCCCAAATGCCCAATGAGGTAAATTCCAAAAGAGAAAATGGAGCTTATAAGCGCAGAAGAATAGGTAGAGAAAAGAACCGCAAAAGCCAGCACTATGGCAAGCTCCCAAAAAACGAGGTAGCAAGCTTGGACTACAGGAATACTTATGCTGCCATCTATAGCCCACAGAACAAAGAAAAGCGTTAGAGAAAGCAAAACCACTTGAAGAGCAATTAAAACCAGCAAGCCAATATATTTCCCAAGCAAAAATGCCTCTCTGGAAACGGGCTTTGCGAGTAGCGTGTGTATTGTTTTCTTTTGTATTTCTTTTTGTACCTGTCCAATGCCTGCAAAAAGAGCTATGAAAAGCCCAGATATTGAAATCACAGAAACAGTGACGCTTTTAACCACAAATTCCCTATCAAAAACAGACCATTCGCCGAGCAATACGCTAAATGCCGCAAGAGCAATTGCCGAGAGCAAAACCACATATGGAATTTTATCGCGCACCGCTTCCCTAAAAGAATTCAGAGCTATGAGATAAGTTTCTCTAAGGAACAACACGCGAAACCTCCTTTGCAAGGACTTCTTCAAGGCTGTTTCTGCCTGTTTCTTTTGTTATTTCTTCAACGGTTCCAGTGTGCGAAATTTTACCCTCTATAATCATTGCAACCCTATGGCTTATGGCTTCCACATCGGAGAGAACGTGGCTTGAATAAAAAATTGTTGAGCCTCCCCTATTGAGTTCCAAAATTGCCTCTCGTACATCACGCCTGCCAAGAGGGTCTAGCCCGCTCATAGGTTCGTCTAAAATTAAAAGTTCAGGTTTGTGCAAAATTGCCTGAGCAAGCCCAATGCGTTGCTGCATCCCTTTGGAATATGTGCGCAAACGGCGGTAAATCCAGTCGGCGTTTGCATTTACGAGTGTTAGCGCCCAGTGCAAACGCTCTTCCAAGAGCTTGCCGCTCAAGCCGCTCAAGCCACCGTAGAATTTCAAAAGTTCGTAGCCGCTTAGAGAATCGTAAAAATAAGGTTGCTCTGGTAGGTATCCCAAATTTATTCTGCTTTTGGTTTCGCTGGGAGATTTGCCCAAAATAAAAACATCTCCGCTATCTTTGCGCAAAAGTCCTGTTAGCACTTTTATGGTTGTGCTTTTGCCAGCTCCGTTTGGTCCTATAAAGCCAAAAATTTCGCCCTTTTTAACCTCTAAAGATATTCCAAAAAGCGACTTTTTTTTAGCCAGCCAAAATCCCGAAAGATAAGTTTTATGCAAATCCCTTATCTCTATAGCATTCTCGCTCAATTATTAGCTTCCTCCCGCTTACGCGCAAGTTCTCTTTTACGCAACACATAATATGCAACGGAGGCTCCAACATAAACCAAAACTCCAAGAGCAAACAGCACCCACCCAATGCGGCGGTCTTCCAATCCCGGAAACCAATTAAAAAACAGTTCTGGAACAATAGCGGGAATTATAATCAAAATCGCCGCAAAGCGAGCCAAATGTGTTGCAACTACGTAATTCATATATTGGAGTAAATATAGGAAATTTTTGGCTTTAATTCGCCAATTTACTCTGCGCATCTGCTAGGTGCAGAGCATCTATTATCTCCTGTAAATCGCCTGTTATTATGTTATCCAAATTGTAAAGCGTTAAGTTTATGCGGTGGTCGGTCACTCTGTTTTGGGGGAAATTGTATGTGCGAATTTTGTCGCTGCGGTCCCCTGTACCCACAAGGCTTTTTCTTGCGGCAGATTCTTTTTTTTGCTTTTCGGAAATGGCGTGGTCTAGCAGGCGGCTGCGCAAAAGTTCCATAGCTTTTGAGCGGTTTTGAATTTGGCTGCGCTCGGTTTGGCAAGATACAACCACGCCGCTTGGAATGTGCGTTATGCGAACAGCGGAATCGGTTTTGTTTATGTATTGACCGCCTGCTCCGCTTGATCTGTAAACATCAACTTTTAAATCGTCAGTCTTAACTTCAACATCAACTTCCTCGGCTTCGGGCATAACCGCAACCGTTGCCGCCGAGGTATGAACACGCCCCTGAGATTCGGTTTCTGGAACACGCTGAACCCTGTGAGCACCGCTCTCAAATTTCAAAACTCCGTAAGCACCATCTCCAGTTATAAAAAGGCAAATTTCTTTGAAACCTCCAACCGTTCCCTCGCTAATATCGGTGACCTCTACTTTGAAACCTTTATTTTCCAAATAAGTTCTGTACATCTTAAACAAATCTCCCGCAAAAAGAGAGGATTCATCACCGCCTGTGCCAGCTCTTATTTCCAAAATGGCATTGCGATTGTCAAAGGGGTCTGGCGGAACGAGCAGAATTTGCAACCGATCTTCTATGCTCTCAATTTGCTTTTCCAAAGGACCTATTTCTACCTTAGCCGCCTGTGCAAGTTCGGCATCACCTCCACCAAGAGCAACCTTCCATTCCTTTAAATCGCCGCAAAGCCGCATATATTCGGAGCCAACGGTATAGGTTTTTTCCAAAGCCTTAAAGCTCTTATGCAGCTTGGTGAATTTTTCTGGATTTGCCGCCACGTCTGGACGTGAAAGTTCTTGCTCAAGTTCCTCATAGCGTTCTAAAAATTTTTGAACTTTTTCTTGCATAAGCTAAAATATTGCTTGCTTAAAATTGCAGCTTTGGGTAAATTATGGACTTTTTGTTGAGGTAAGGTTTTAAGGCATTCCAAGACAAAAACACGCTTTGCTCACCAGCGGAATGTGGCGCAATTTTATAAGCAGGATACACAAATTCCATTCCAGAAGAACTTATTCTCATGTGTTCTGGCACAAAATCTTCTTCTTTTTTCGTATAGTTGTAATCCGCTAGTGATTGTAAATTCATAGCTAATAAAAATTCTCTTATTATCAGCTTTACTACGTTTTTCTCCCAACCCTTGATGAATAAAGTGGCAAGTTCTATTTCTTTTCCATTTACAAGCGAATAAACTCCCATGCTAAATTTGTTTTGCCCATGAGCAGCATCAACATAATAAATGTATGCAGCAGTTGTATATTGCACAATGCCTGGCAAAGGAAAAGACACCACATCAGACAAAGTTTCTACTTCTTTGAATTGATTTTTGTAATTACTAAGAATAGTTGCTGGTTCTTGGTAGCAAGGCACAAGTTCAGGGCAACTAGGTACTACTACCACAGGTTCCTTGCGAGCTGTTTTTGCAGGTTCCTTGTGGTTAGATGCTTTTGCTGGTGGTTCTGGACGGCTAGGCACAGGTGCTGGTGCTGGCACTGGCGCAGATTCCTGTTCCAAAAATTTTTCTCCAAATTTTTGCTTTATAAAGTTTTTTTGCAATTCCTTTAAAGCTACTGGGTTAGGCAAGGCAACCGGATAAGTGAAAAAAAACTTTCCGGCGGTATCCAAATAAACCGTGTTAAAAGAAATAATGCCTTGCGCGCTTGCAAGGCAAGCTAGAGCTAGCAGGAGCAGGGGTATTTTTTTCATTTAGGTTAATATAGAAAATTATTTTTTATATTACAATCCATGAAATACGGGCAGGTGGCAACCGAGAAATTGTATTTTTCGAGCAGCGAGGCAGCAGAGCAAATAGGCGTTCCTGTTGATATTTTGCACTCATGGGAGAGAAAATTCCATGAATTGAACCCTAAAAAAAACGCAAACGGCAAAAGAGTCTATAAGCAAAGTGATATTGAAATAGCAAAAGAAATCAAGGAAAAAGTAACCAAGGAAGGTGAGTTAGTGGTTGATAAGCCCACCAAACAGATAAAAACCGCAAAAAAAACTAGCAACCATAACAACAATGATCTGTTAAAAATCAGAAATAAATTGCAAAATGTTTTGGAAAACATAAAAAATCAAAAATGACTTCCATAACCCGCAAAGCCTGTGAAATGTTAGAAAAACAAGGTGAACTTGTTCGCATAAAAGATCCTGTGTCTCCTAACTTGGTTATGTCCTCAATGGCACTCAAGGCTTTTGCAAACAAAGAACCTGCAATTTTTTTTGAAAAAGTGGAAGGAAGTCCTTTCCCAGCGGTGTGCAATTTATTTGGAAGCGAAAAAAGAGCGAGCCTGCTCCTCAAAGGCTTGCCCGAATTCAATTTGAAAAATTTGGCAAGGCTTTTGCACTGCCTGCCTAGCCGTGCTTTAAGCAAACCCGTTATGCACCGAGAAATTTCCCTCTCCGATTTACCGCAAATAAAATGCTGGTCCGGCGATGGAGGAGCTTTTTTAACTCTGCCTCAAGTTTTAACTATTAAGCCAGGCAAAAAATCTTGGCGACATTCAAATATGGGAATGTACAGAGTACAAATAAGCGGCAACGAATACAAGCAAAACGAGGAATGTGGCTTGCACTACCAAATTCACAGAGGCATTGGAATCCATCACCAAGAAGCTCGTGCAAGGGGCGAAAAACTAAAAGTGAGCATTTTTATAGGCGGGCATCCGGGGCACGCTCTTGCAGCGATTATGCCGCTTCCAAACTCGGTTCCAGAACTTGCATTTGCTGGAATGTTTGCAAAGAGAGCCTTTAGATATGCTTGGTATAAAGACTGGTTTATTTCTGCCGAAGCTGATTTTTGCATTTTGGGAGAAGTGCAAAACGATTTAAAACCTGAAGGTCCATTTGGAGACCATTTGGGTTATTATTCAAAGCAACACCCTTTTCCATACTTAAAAGTTCACAAGGTTTTTGCGAGAAAAGATGCGGTATTTCCATTTACCGTTGTGGGTCGCCCTCCGCAAGAAGACACCATTTTCGGAAATTTAATCCACAGAATAACCGCTCCTTTCATTCCACGAATGCTCCCAGGTGTGCAAGAGGTTAATGCGGTGGATGCCGCAGGAGTTCATCCTTTGCTTTTGGCTCTTGGAAGCGAGCGGTATTTGCCATACAATAAAAGAGAACCTCTTGAACTGCTAACTCAAAGCAATGCCATTTTGGGTTTTGGGCAGTTGTCGCTTGCAAAATATTTGTTCATAGCGGCAAAAGAGGATAATTCAAATTTATCCGTTAAAAACATCACCGAATTTTTTGAGCATATTTTATGCAGAATAAACATTAAAAGAGATATTCACCTCCATAAAAGCACAAGCACAGACACGCTTGACTACACGGGCGAGAGTTTGAACCACGGTTCAAAAGCGGTGTTTGCTGCAGCGGGAGAACCGTGCAGGGAATTGGGCAGTGCTTCGCCTATCAAGGGAATTTTTGTCGTTCAGGAAAATAAAGAAGGAAACCAAATAGATTCGGAAAAATTTCCACTTGTCATTCTGTGCGATGATGCTGAATTCACAAACAAAAATTTGGATAACTTGCTATGGACAGCCTTCACACGCTCAAACCCCGCAAGCGATATTTCGTTCAATGAGAACAACCAAATAGTTATAGATGCTCGCAAAAAACCACAACACTCGGAGGAACTGGTATGGAAAAGCACATAGAAACCTTGATGGATTTGGTGAAAATACCTTCAATAAGTTTTGAAGGTTTTGACAAAAGCCAAATTAAAAAATGCGCCGATGCCGTTTTTGACCTGTTCAAAAACAGCAATTTTGACACGGTTCGTTTTTTAGGAGAAAAAACAGAGCGTCCCGCTATTTTTGCGGAGTTAAAGGGAAACCCAAATTTGCCCTCTGCCCTGCTTTACGCCCATTACGATGTTCAACCACCAATGCGCGAAAACCTTTGGCTCTCCCCTCCTTTTGAACCGCAAATCAGAGATGGCAGGTTATATGGCAGAGGCACAGCAGACGACAAAGCGGGAATTGTGGTTCATTGGGCGGCAGCATTAATGGCAAAACAAATTCTAGGACAAAACTGCCCTACTTTGAAATTCTTAATTGAAGGTGAAGAAGAATGCGGCAGCCCAAATTTAGGAAACCTGATAAAGGAGTGCAAAGATTTAAAAAGCTCTGTTGCCATTATCTGTGATTCCTCAAATTGGAGCGAAACCATTCCCTCAATTGAAACCTCGCTGAGGGGAATGGTGGCTCTGGAGATAAATGTAAAATCCATGGAAAAACCACTGCACAGTGGGGTTTGGAGCGGACCAATCCCAGATGCCGCTCAAGGCCTTTCTCACATACTCGCCTCTTTAACAGACAAAAAAGGAAATTTGAAAATTAAATTCCCTAAAATGCCGCCCGTGCCAAAAGAGGTTTTAGAAGCATCCAAACTATATGGCTACAAAGAACTGAAAAAGGAATGCGGGCTACAAAAATCTCTGAAACTGCTTGTAAAAGAAAAAGACATTCTAAAATCAATATGGAGGCAGCCCAGCATAACCGTAACCGCAATGGAAGCAGGAAACAGAAAAAACGCTGGAAATGTTCTGCAAAACTGCGCCTGGGCAAGGGTAAGCATAAGAATTCCGCCCGGAATGAATGTGAAAAAAGTTTTGGACTGTGCAAAAAAACATATAAAAGCCTCTTGCCCTTGGGGTTTAAACCTCTCAATTAAAACCGAAGACGGAAGTGCCGAACCTTGGGAAACAAAAACCGAACATCCATTTTTCAAAAGAATGCTAATCGCTCTGGAAAAGGAATATGGCAAAAAACCGCTCCTCAAAGGCTGCGGGGCTTCAATACCTATGGTTCCTGCCATAAGCAAGGCTTTTAAGGGAATGCCCATTTTGCTAACAGGAGTGAGCGACCCAAAAACTTATGCCCACGGAGAAAACGAAAGCGTATCGCTTGAGGTTTTGAAAAAGGCAATTTTGAGCGAAGCACTGTTTTTAATGCTTATGTCTAAATAAAAAGTCCGCTACCCCTATAAGGCTAACCACTAAATTAGCCAAATAGGCTAAAAATTGCATTAAAACCGCTTCCATGGAGCCAACCCCGACTCTTGCAAAGAGAGACTGAGCCAAAAATTCCCTAGGTCCAAATCCGCCTATTGAAATTGGCAAAGCACTAACTATTGCCACAAGTGGTATATAGTAGAAATACCAGCTAATATCAATATAAACTCCTATGCTCAAAGCACAAAAATAATGCGATAAAACCCTCAAACCCTGCGTAACCGTAGAAAGCAAAAAAAGCTGTGAAAAAAGCTTATCTGTTCTAAAAGCCTGAAACCGTCTGTGTAGGTGCAAAACACGCCCACCTAAAAAAGAGAGTACTTTACCAAAAATCAAGTTGCCAAATCTGCGGCTAAAAAGCATGCCTATTGCAAAAGAAAACCCAATAAAAATGAGCAAAGAGGGCAAAAGAAAATATTTATGGCTAGGGTCCTTCCAAAAAAATGCAAAGCCCACGGCAAGTGCAAAAGCACATAACATATAAAGCCCACAAAGCCTGTCTAAAACAGTAGCAGAAATTGCCGCACCAACCGTTTCCTCCGAGTTTTGCTTTATATCGTAAATCTTTTTTAAGTCGCCACCCACATTGCCGGGCATAAAATTATTGAAAAAAGAACCTACGAAATAAAACCTGAGCAAATTTACATAACTCATTTTAACATTTTGAGTTACAAGAAGCAGTTTCCATTGAAAACAACCGGAAAAATATGATAAAAATATACAAAACATGGCAAAAACCAAATATCTGTAATCTAAGTTTCTCATTATGGCAGAAAAATTGTAGGAATTCATTCCAGGCGTGGAAGAAATGCTTTGCCAAACAAAAAAACAAAGCACCGCTGAAACCAGCAATTTAACCAGAAATATCGCAAAATTCTTCATATCGCCAATAATTTTAATTTAGTAAAGATTGCATTAAAAATAAAGTCTCTTTTGCCGAGTTCCCCCAGTCAAAGGACCCAGCATAGCTGCGGGCTTCACTTTCCAATTTATTCCTTAAAACAGCGTTATCACACAGTATTTCCATTTTTTTTGCGCAATCAGCCGCGTTTCCCGCTTCAAAAAGCAAACCAGTCTCTCCATCTTTAACGCTATCGCAAAGCCCAGACACATTGCTCGCTATGCTCGCTGTTCCACAAGCAGCAGCCTCAATAACGGTTAAGCCCCAGCCTTCCTTGTAGCTGGTTTGCAAAAGCCCAAGAGCCTTGCCCATAAGCTCCATCTTTTCTTTTGCCTCCACTGTGCCACAAAACTCCACCTTGCCCTCCAAACCCCATTCCTTTGCTTTTTCCCGCATTTTGGGCTCTTCGGGACCAGAACCAGCAAAAAAAAGTTTAACATTAGGATGCTTCTCAGAAAAAATCTTGAACGCCTTAAAGGCTATCCACACGCCTTTGTATTTTCTAAATCTTCCTAACCACAGGAAATATAAGGACTTATCTCTAACCTTCTCCGCATCCAAATATTCTGTTTCCGTGCCATTGTAAATAACGGAAATTTTTTCCTTTGCTATTCCAAGTTCACAAAGCTCCTTTTTAGCACTTGGGCTAACAGCAGCAAAATGGCATTTTTTATAAACATAAGGAATTATTTTCTCCCCAAGCCACACTGCAAAGGCAATGGGAAAAGAGGTTTCTTTAAATATGCTAGATTTCCATAAGTGGTGAATTTGTATTAACTTAGGAATCTTTGTTATATAAGGAGAGAATAAAGGTAATTTGTTCAAATCTTCAACAATAATATCTGGTTTTAGCTCTTTTATGAGTTTTGGAACTTTTAAAAAAACATTAAATTGAAAAAGGGCATCCGAACCGCAACGGATAATTTTAATTCCATCTATGGTTTCGTTTTTTTCTGCACCTATGTAGCTGGTTGTAAACAAAGTAACATCATGACCGAGTTCAGTGAGTTTACCAAAAATCTTGTGCAAATGCACTTCCGCCCCTCCTGCCAAAGGGTGCATTCTATCACGGTAATTCAAAATCAATATTTTCAACCCTTCCTCCCAATAGCCCCTATGCACACTTGTGTGTAATTGCTTATTTTGCAACTACTTATAAAATCCAGCAATCTATCTTTCCACTTTTGATAGATTGTTCCTTGCAAGGGATATTTTGGTAGCTCAAACCCTAATTTAAAGCCAATTTCCCTAAAAATGCGGTAAATCAAGTTTGGCCTCATCCAGTCGCCATAAGAGTAAATCACCTCCAAATCGGCATTTTTCATAAGTTTTTTCAGTTTTGGCATGGTGAATTCTGTTTCCCACCCCGCAAACCATTTATCGCAAGCTATTAAAATATGCTTGAGCAGAGTGTATAAGTGGAAGGTTTGAGGTACATCGCAAAGGCAAAAACCGCCTTTTTTGAGCAAACGGGCGTTTTCCTTTATCAGGGGCAAAGGGTCCCTGAAATGCTCTGCCAAGCCCTGGTGAAAAACAATATCAAAGGTTTCACTTGGAAATGGCGAATTAAAGGCATTTCCCTGAACCAAATGCAGATTTCCCTGAGCCTGCGCAATAAGGGAGCTAGCTATTTTCAAAGATTCCTCCGAATAATCCAAAATATAAACCTGGGCACCAGCATTTGCGAGTGCCAAGCTATCCCTACCAGTACCAGCTCCAACCTCCAAAATACGAAGCCCTTTCACCGAACCTTGGCTTAAAATGGCTTTAAGCACGGAAGGAGAAGATGGATACACTTTATCCAAATCTTTCTTTTTGCCCCAAAACTTATTCCAAACTGAAACCGAAGGTTCTTTTTTCATTTAAAGCTAAAAATAAATTTTTTTTTGTCCTTTCGGCTCATTTTTGTATATTTTTCTAAATTACTTGCATTTAATTGCTGGGTAGCAGTGCATATAGATTCGACCGATGCCACATTAAAGCGATATCTGGATGATATTCGCAGAACCTCTCCCTTGTCAAGAGAAGAGGAGGCTTGGCTATTTGAAAATAAAAGCAACCCCATAGCGAGGCAAAAAATAGTGGATGCCAATATGCGTTTTGTGCTAAAGGTGGCAATCCAGTATAGAGGCTGCCCCATTCCCCTGCCAGATTTGGTTAGCGAGGGCGCAATGGGCTTAATTAGAGAAATAGAGTCTTTTGACAGCACAAGAGGCTTAAAGTTCATAAGCTACGGGGTGTGGTGGATTAAAGCCTACATAACAAGGGCTATAAACGAACAGGGAAATTTGGTTCGCTTGCCAGCAAACCAGCATTTGCGCATTCGCAAAGGATTGAAAAAGCAAGCTAAGGGGCAAGAGGTTAGCGAACAAGTTATGGACTTAATCCAACTGGGGCAAAAAGGAGTTAGCATAGACAGCCCTCTCAATGTGGATAGCAAATCCTCTTATGCGGAATCCCTGCCAGATGCCACCGCTGCAGACCCGGAATCCAGTTCTGAAATTCAAGCCATAGAAGATGGCATTAGAGATATATAAAAAGCCTTGCCTGCAAGAGAGTACAATGTTTTAGCTGGTATCTATGGCATTGGCTTAAACACTCCGCAAACGCTGAGAGAGGTTGGCGAGACTATGAACATATCTCATGAGCGTGTTAGGCAGCTTAGGGATCAGGCTCTAAAGCGAATAACCCACACAGTGACAAAAGAATTTTTAAAAGAAAATCTTGAGGCTCTGGCAAGAGCCAAACAGAACCACAAACACTAACCCAAAGGAGAACACTATGAAGAAGGTCATCACATCTCTGTTAATCTCAGCCGCCCTTGCAACGGTGGCTGTTGCCGGCGAATCCGAAAATTTCGGAGGGCTTGGCATATCCGTTTGGACTGGCAAAACCGGCGTGAAAATTGCCGGAGTTATTCCAAACTCCCCTGCCGAAAGCATTGGGCTACAAGCCGGAGACTTAATAGTTTCGGCAAACGGAACAGAGCTTTCTGCCATTGAACCAGAAAATCAGGTTAGCCACCTGCGCGGCGAAGCTGGAACTTCCATTAGCTTGGTAGTAAACAGAGACGGCGATGTATTTTCTGTTTCCACAAAGAGAGTTGATTTTTCTGTGCAAAGCCTAGATACAAAAGATATCTCGGACTGGTATGGAAAAAACCATGGCTTAACCGCAGAAGAGCTTAGCTTTTTGGCAAGCCAAAAAACAGCAGAAGGCTACCAGCTTCTTGGCATTATGCAGTACGGGATTCCAATTTTAAATTCCACAGAAAATATAAGCGCAAATGCCGTTCAGCAAATCTCAATCAAAAAAGTAACAGAGCCTGTAAATTATCAGGTTCCAAAACACGTTCAAAATATTAGCCTAAATAGCAAAACCGAAAATGTTTTGCTTGTGAATGCAAAAGGTGCTCGTGTCAATAAGCAGGGAAAAATACCAGTTTACAAGTTAAAGTAATTGTCAGAACCCCGATTCTCCCGATTAAAGGATTTACCCGATTGCACACGAAATTCCTAGAAATCGGTAGAATCGGAGAACCCTGTGAATCGTGGTTCAGACGTTTTAACAATTAATACAAACGCTTTTTATGCTGTTCTGCAAGCTCTTTTAGCAGTTTGCGGCGGGCAGATGTGTGTATGCGTTTCTTTTTCTCGGATGGCTTTTCAAATCTCTGGTGTTGCTTGACATCGGAAATGATGCCGTTTTTCTCGCAAGATTTTGTGAATCTCTTCAAAGCCTTTTCAAAAGGTTCATTTGGCTTTACTACTACTCCTATCACTGATATCCTCTATTCAAAATTTCCAGTAAATATAGAAAATTTTCATTGTTTTGTCAAGGGTTATTCACTAAACATTAATCTTTATGAACTGCGAGCCTTTATTTGGCTCGCTTTGAACAATTATCGGCAATTAGTAAGTTTACCTATTAAGTGAATTTCGGAAGTGCCGTCAGGGCAATACCTCTTTTCCAAACCTACTGACTCACAGGTTGGTTCGTATTGTATTGTCCATTCGCTCCAAGGTAATATAGGTACTGTGATAGTCCGTGGTGGTGAAGAGTCGTCGGGGCAAGTCCTCCTTTCCGTACCTTCTGTTTCGCAGGTTGGCTCTTTTATTACCTCCACGTCCCAAGCGATTCTAGGTTGTGTACTAGTTTGTGTTTCCCCCAAGTTGTTTGTCCTCTTTATCTGACCAGGTTCTTCGCAGGTTCGTTGTTTTATCAGAATCCATTCGCCCCAAACAACGGGCGTATTGCTGCTGGAACTATTGCCAACAGCAGCAACAGATGAAGACGAAACTGGTGGAGGTGGAGGCGTAACTGATGAAGATGAAACTGGTGGAGGTGAAATTGATGAAGATGAACCGCCTGATGATCCGCAGGTGAGTTGAGGTATTGGGCGAGTTACTCTTTGCCCTAAGCAGTTTGCCTTATATTCCTCGCCTTCTGATTCACATGTTGCTGGGGTTTTCACCAACCATTCGTTAGACGAGTAGTCACAGGAACTGCTGCTGTCAACAGATGAAGACGAGCCACCTGAGGAAGACGATTTCGGTTTGTCAACCATAGAGCTGGAAGAGGATATTTCTTCGTTCCCGCCGCCACCACCGCCTGATGAGCATGAAAAAGTGAATGTCAAGGCAATCCCCAAGATTGCCGCCAACGCGATTTTGCTAAGTTTGCTTATCATAGTGTCGCCTCCTTTTAATTTATGCTATGGTGACTATTTGGCACCGTAGCTTGGTTTCTAAATATAAAGATACAAATTTATTGTGCAGTTGTCAAGTTTTTAACAACAATTTGTCGATAATGTGTGTTTTTTAGCTAAAAATAAGCATTGCCACTATCAAGTCAAAAATCAAAATGCAAACGCAGGAGCTAACCACAACGCTCATGGTGGCAAGACCAACACCTTTGGCTCCAGAGCCGGCGTGCAAGCCGTGGTAATAGCCTAAAAGATAAATTAGAGTTCCAAACACAAAAGATTTCAGAACTCCAGAAAACAAATCCCTTATATCAAACATATATTGCATTCCGGTGTAATAAGTATAGCTTGTTATGTCTAGTGCCAGAATGCAAACCAGCCAGCCACCTATAAGCGCAAGGCAATTTGAAATAACGCTGAGAGCCGGCAGCATAACAAAAAAGGCAACAAATCTGGGCAAAGCCAAATAACGCAAAGGGTCTAGTCCCAAAACCTCGTAAGCCGCGAGTTCTTCCTTTTCTTTCATGGTGCCTATTTCTGCGGCAAGGGCACTCCCAACTCTGCCTGCCAAAACAAGAGCTGTTAAAATTGGTCCAAGCTCAATTAAAATCATTTTGCAAGCAGCGGTTCCAACAAATTTATCTGGAACTAGGTTTCTAAATTGAAACTGAGCTTGCACAGTTGCAACCATTCCTGTGAAAATGGAAGTTACAAATAGCAAAGGCAAACTGGAAACCCCTATAGAAACCATTTGCCTTATGGTCAAGCTCATAACTCGCGGCAAATATGGAAGCCTTTTAAGTGTGGAGAGCAAAAGAACAACAATTTCGCCAATGGCAGCAATACCTTCAACAACCGCCATGCCTATGCCCGTGATGGGAGATAATAATATCCTCATTGATAAGCCTCGCTAAAACTGTCACCAGGATAAGGCACAGATGTACGTATGTGGTCTTTGAATGTGGTAAATTCTTTGTGAAATTCAAGCTCAATATCGGCAGTGGGTCCATTTCTGTTTTTTGCAACAATCAAAGTTCTAAGTCTATCATCTTCTGTTGACTGAAAACCATCATCGTTTTTGTTATTTTTTTCCTTTTGCTGGTGTATAAACCAAACCATATCTGCATCTTGCTCTATGGAACCGGAATCTCGCAAATCTGAAAGCTGGGGTCTGCTCTTGCCAGCAGCCGGATGGCGTTCTTCCACTTTTCGGTTAAGCTGGGCAAGAGCAAGTACTGGAACTTTAAGTTCTTTGGCTAGCAACTTCAATGAATATGAAATTTCGGAAACACCAATCGCTCTGTTTTCCACATCACTTCTCGTTTTTATCATTTGCAAATAATCCACCACCACCAAATCCAAATTATTGTTGTGTTTTCTTTTAAACACCCTGCATTTTGAAAGCAAATCAAAAGCGCGAAGTTCGGTTGAGCCGTCTAAGTAGAGTTGCATTGTTGAGAGTTCATTAGCCCTTGCAAGCAGAATCTTGGTAGTTTCTGGATCTATCTTGCCGCTTCGCCGCAGCCTGCTCTGGTCAAATTCCGCCATTGAACTCAATATTCTCATCACCAAGTCTTGAGGCGACATTTCAAGGCTAAAGAACAGCACTGTTTTTCCAAGCCTTGCGGCATTGGTTGCTATGTTAAGCGCAAAAGATGTTTTTCCCATGCCTGGTCTTGCTGCCAAAATAATCAAGTTAGATTTTTGAAGCCCATTTGTCAAGTTGTCTATAGCTGTGAAATTTGTTGGGCAACCGGAAAATTGGTCGTGCCTGCGCATGGCAAGCATATCCATAACATCTTTTGCAACATCGCCCGCGTGTTCCACGTTTTCTTTTACTTGGTCGGTTGTCAAGTCAAAAATCCGCTTTTCTGCCGCTTGCAAAACATCTTCTGTTATTGCGGCAGGAGCAAGCGATTCTTTAATGGTTTCGTTTGAAGTTGAAATCAAGGTGCGCAAAATATATTTGCCACGAATCATCTCTGCGTAATAATCGGCATTTGCGGCACTTGGCACAGATTCCATAAGAGAAAAAATGTAATCCTTTCCACCCACAGCTAAAATTTTACCTTCTTTCTCCAAAATGTCTGCAATGGTCAATACGTCAATGGGCTTGTCTTCCCTGTAAAGTTTCACCATCGCATTCCACACCGCTTGATGCTTTTCAAGATAAAATTCTGCATCGTGCCTTAAAATAAGGGAGACTTCTCCAAGTATTTTTGGGTCTTGCAAAATACCTCCCAAAAGCCAAACCTCTGCATCTAAGGCTCTGGGATATTCTAAATAATATTCGGACATTTACTACCCCCACCAAGACTCGAACTTGGGTAACAGGTTTAGGAAACCTGGGCTCTATCCTGCTGAGCTATAGGGGCAAAAATCATTTTGAAGCTGGCTTTGCCTTT
>JAITFP010000045.1 GCA_031281275.1 Candidatus Fibrimonadaceae bacterium | reverse complement strand
ACTCTACAATGTAGCAACTGGAAACTTGATGGGTTCTTTCACTGGTTATTTCAAGGATATGTATAGCTTGCTGGCTCTCATAGACGAGAAGGCACCGGATTTGTTCAAGAAAATGCTTGCGGAATCTAAGCAAATAGAGGTTGAGAAGCCTGAGCTTGCCAAGGTGGAGCCTGTGCCTGCGAAGCCGGAGGTGATAGTGGTTGAAAAACCTGTTACCAAAACAAGTTTCTTGGTTGCTGTCGGTTTGGACTTGGCTGGGGCTGGGATGTTTGTTGCTGGATATTTGAAAGACAAAGATATGGCAGATGCTTATGATAAATATAAGAAGGATGAATATAATAAAGCCAATGGGCAGGCGGATTTTGATAATGCTTGGGATAGCTATGAAAGCGGCAAAACTAAAAGGAATGTGTTTTACATTGTTGGCGGAGTGCTTTTGGCTTCGGGGATAGGGGTGCATATATGGTTTTAAGATTTTTTATTTTCGCGGCTGCATTTCTTGTCTCTTGCACAAGTGAGGAACGCGATAGCGTTTGTGATGAGAAGAGCGTTTACTATAATGGCTGTGTGGGAGGCGGTTCGTCTAGTTCAACTCAATCTGGAATTATTTACGGTCCTAATTTTTTTTTCCAAGGTGAGAATTACGAAACTGTTATAATTGGCAACCAAGTTTGGATGGCGAGGAATTTGAATTACGATGCACCCGGTAGCGAATGCTATGAGAATACACTTGCCTACTGCGACCAATACGGCAGGCTTTATGATTGGGCAACGGTTATGAATTTGTCTACTATCTGCAATTCCAGTTCTTGTGCTTCTCAAATAGGTGCAAAGCACAGGGGTATGTGCCCCGATGATTGGCATATACCTAGCAGTGCGGAGTGGAATACGTTAATTAATTATGTTGGCGATGTTTCATATGCAGGAACAAAGTTAAAGGCAACGAGTGACTGGAATAATGGCTCAGGCACGAATACATATGGGTTTTCGGCTCTGCCTGGCGGCTACGGTTCTGGTGGTTTCAATTTCTTCGGTGTTGGTAAAAGCGGCTACTGGTGGAGTTCTAGTGAGGGCTCTAACAACTACGCCTACTCCTATTATATGGACTACGACAAAGAGTACGCCAACTCCAACGAAAGCCGTAAGAGCTATATGTATAGTGTTCGTTGTGTGAAGGACTAGCGCGTTGTGTTAATTCCGCTACGCAGTTGCTGTGCGGGTTTGTTTGCGGAGGTGGTTCTCAATGTCGGCAGCGGTATAACCCTTCTTTATGAGGTCTAGAATTTCCTCACATTTTTCCTCGCGAGCATCTTCCCTGCCTTCCTCATATCTAACCGCCAAGGCTTCATCCAAATTCCATTCTCCAAATATCATATTCTCAACCTCCGAGCCAGGCCTCTCCAGAAAAGATACTAAAATATTTTTGCTTATGCAAGCCTTCACTGCCAATTTGATTGCCTCGCGAAGGTCCATAGACTTTAAATTCTCTTTTATCTCCGCTATGAACTCCTCGTAGCCGCTCAAAACAGGGCTCCTGCCTGCCATCTCCGCATTGCGACCCTTATTTATATTGTAAACCCTTACCACAAGCTCCAAATACAAATTTGTGGTTTTAAAATTATAGGAATCGGACAGTTTAAGCTCTTTGTAGTCAGGGAATTTTTTATCGCCGTTGTATAGAACAATGAACTCAGGGGATGGTATCATTATCCTTTTCTGCTTGTAAAGGTTTTTCCTGTCAACTATCATATCGTATTCCGCTGACAAATACCGAAGCATTCTCAGTGGCATATTGTTGTTGATTGAAGATTGGTGTTCAAGGAGCACTATGAGCCTATCTTCCAGCACAAAGGCTATATCGTTTATTTGATCCATATAAAGCACATCCGAGAGAGTCACTATCTCTATTTTTGTGCTTTCTGGATAGCTTTTGCCGCTAATTGCGCTATATAGCTCCAAAAGGTTGCTTTTTTCGCTGAAAAGACACGTAAAACGCTGTCTTTGTGATTGCGGTTGGTTTTAGCCTCGGTCATATTGAACCTCCATTTTTTTCTTGTTACTTGTTAGACGTAAAAAAACGGAAAAAAAATCCTAAAAAGTGAATTTTGCAAACATCTGTTGACAAAAATGTGCATTTTTTTGGTTCAGACAATTTCTCTGTGTTTACTATAGTAAACGCTGATTAAGTTGCAAAAGGGTTTAGGGTATGGGGATTGGGGTATAGGCGTTTCATAAAAAACGGCTTAAATTGCAGCAAATTTGCGTTACCCAAACCCTATACCCTATACCCCATACCCAAGCATTGAGTTAATCAGTACTTACTATATTATATCTTTATGAGCAAACTAAAAACAATGGGAATTGTCACCAAGGGCAAAATCATGGCTACTGTGATGGACATGAGCCAAACTTATAGTGTTGAAAACATCGCGATGTTTGTAGAAGCACCAACGTTGGATTCCGTAAAAATGGCGGAATTCAATCGAATGGGATTAGACAAAAACGAATATATAACGTATCGTTTGGCGTTATTGAACAATGACGTAACCGAAGCATTCGTTTTGCCAACCGAAAAAGAACCCGTAGTGACCGAGATTGAAAAAATTCGCGACCCACAATGGACATTGGAGGCGTTCAAACGGTTGGGAATAGATGTAAACAAGCAATTTGTGCACCACTTTGAAGTTGAAATCCCACGCGACAACGCAGTCATTGAACGCGATTGGCAGGCACCAATAATAAAGACTTTTTATGAAAAAGCTGGTCAATTGCCAAAAGACCAAACTCTACTCTCAAAATTATTTGGCAACTATGTTGAAAAAGATGAACAAGTTAGTTTTGATGAATTGGTAAGATGTTCGGAAATTATAAAAGAAATATCCGACCACATTTCGTCAAGTGCAAAAAAAATGAACGACGATCGCCGCGCTCACCCAAACAATAATAGAGCTTACGGGTGAGGCATATAAAAAATTTTCTATTTTCCCTCTGTGGCGAAACAGTTTTACAAAGATGGCACTAAAGGACCCGAATCTGGCAAGTCGGTAAAGGTCTTTGATATTCCTGGACCCAAAAAAGCTGCAATTTTAATGGTGGCTCTTGGGCAGGAAGCTAGTTCCCATATTTTTAAGGCTTTGAATGAAAAAGATGTAGAAACTCTCACCGCCCAAATAGCACGTTTAGAAGGTGTAACTCCTGAAATGCGCGAATATGTTTTGCAGGAATTTCAGCAAATAAGCCAAGCACAGGAATATGTTAGCCAGGGTGGTATTGATTTTGCGCAGCAAATTCTGGAACAATCGCTTGGTTCTCGCCGTGCCCGCGAAATTTTGGAAAAAGTGCAGAATAACATCCGCACCACCGGCTTCAATATGTTGGATAACATAGACCCGGTGCAATTGATATCTTTTTTGGGAAAGGAACACCCTCAAACCGTGGCTCTGCTACTAGCTCACATGAGACCAGACAAGGCAGCCGCAACCATTTCTGCTCTGAACCCAGATATGCAGGTAGAGGTTGCAACTCGCATAGCCACAATGGAAAGCATAAGCCCAGATGTTTTGCAGCAGGTGGAGCAACAATTATCGCAGATACTAAAAACAATGTTTACAGGCGATACAGCAGAAGTTGGTGGCGTAAAGAGCGTTGCCGAAATGCTCAATATGGTGGATAGAGGCGCTGAAAAGAACATACTTGGAACCCTTGAAAGAGACGACCCCGAACTTGCCACAGAAATCAAAGCACTTATGTTTGTGTTTGAAGATATGCTTCTTCTGGACGACAAATCCATGCAGCTTGTGTTAAAGCAGGTGGATTCCAAAGACCTTTCGCTTGCACTCAAAGGTGCAAACGAGCAGGTTTCAAACAAGTTCTTCACAAATATGTCTAGCCGTGCTGCCGAAATGATTAAAGAAGAAATACAATTTATGGGACCAAAACGCCTTCGCGAAGTGGAAGAAGCACAACAGAAAATCGTTGATGTGGTTCGCCGTCTGGAAGCTGACAATGAAATAGTAATCAGCGGTCGTGGTAGCGAAGATGATATTATCGTATGATTTTTATACTACTCCTTGTTTCTATAGCTTTTGCTCAAATTCAAGATTTGCAGCAAGGTGATTTTTATTATGCGCTTCGCGCACAAGATTCAAAAGATAATATGACAAATGACAAAAACATAAAACAGGCTATAAATTATTACAACCTAGCACTCAAAGATTCCAGCACAAAACAAGAGGCAGCCTGGAAATTGCTAAGGGCTTATTATTTTTTGGGTTGTTTTGCCACGCCAGAGGTAAAAAAGCGAATTCATGTTTTTGAAAAAGCCAAAAAAGAAGGAAAAATTCTTTTCGATGCTTATCCAAAAAATACTGAAATTGCTTATTGGTATTCAGTTAATTTGGGTTTGTGGGCAAGCCTAGTTAATCCAGCTATTGCCTTAAAAGCAGGCAGCATAAAAGAGACAAGGGAAATAGCTAAAATGCTAATAGCAAAGGAAAAAACTCACAAAGAAACAGCAGCTCGTGGCTACCAAATTTTAGGCAAAGCACATCAAAAGTTGCCCAACATAGTTTTTGTTTCAAGTTGGGTAAAAAGAGATTCTGCAGAATATCATTATAAAAAATCTCTGAACTTAAATCCAAATGATTTGGGAACCCGTCTTTTTTTGGCAGAATATTACAAAGAAAATTCTAGAAAAAAAGAAATGGAAGAAGTACTAAAGCCAGCACTAGGGAAACGCCCACATCCCGAACATTATTTGGAAGATGAAAGAAATTTAATTAAAATAAAAAAATTGTTGAAATAATATAGTTAGCCAATATTCAATTCCCTGAAATTCCCATTTCCGAGCAAAATGTCTATGGGCAATTTTTTATACTCATATTCATAAGGTGGTGCTTTCCAAGCAAAATCGTTTTTGTGGTGATGAAATAGATATTTCAAAATTTGAATTGTTGTTTCAAAAGGCAAAAACTCTTCGCGTTCCAGCACGTGAATTTGCGCACCGTGGCAAATTTGCCCCGCGTATTTGTGGAAAGTTGGTTGAAAGTGGCTCTCTCTAAAATAAACCCCAGGCAGTTTCAAGTTGTTGAGATAATCGCACATTTCAGGAGCTTCAATCCAAGGCGCACCAAAAAGCTCAAAGGGTTTTGTTGTGCCGCGAGCTTCGCTGATATTGGTGGCTTCCAGTAGGCATTGCCCTGGATATACTATTGCGGTATCTAAAGTTGGCATATTGGGCGAAGGCATAATCCAAGGAAGTCCAGTTTCGTTAAACCACATATTTTTTTTGTAACCTTGCATTTCCAAAACATAAATTTCCGAGTGTGGAAAACATTCTTCTTTGAATTGCAAAGCTAACTCCCCTATTGTTTTTCCGTGCCTAACTTGTATCGAATGCAAACCAACAAAACTTTTATATTCCAAATCCAAAACAGGACCTTCTGTTATGTGGCAGCCTATTGGGTTGGGGCGGTCTATAACAATAACGGGAATTCCCATTTTCTCCGCAGCTTTCATGCAGAGATAAAGTGTCCATATAAATGTGTAATATCTAGCTCCCACATCTTGCAAATCCACCAAAACAACTTCCAAATTTTTTAGCATTTCGGGAGTGGGTTCTCTATGTTCTCCGTAAAGACTATAAACAGGAATACCAAGCCTTGGGTCTGTAAAGCCTTCCCATTCTATCATATTATCTTGCGTGTGCCCCAAAATTCCATGCTGAGGACCAAAGAGAGCGGCGAGTTTAAAGAGCTGCCCATTGTGTTTTTCCAATGTTGCAAGAGTATGCCGCAAATCCGCAGTTACAGATGCAGGATGCAAAACGGCTCCCAGCCGTTTGCCTTTTAGCTTTTCAGGAAAATGTTTTTCCAAATGTTCAAGAGATAGCTCTACCATATTTTTTTATGAATATAGTAAAAACATCATTTATTTGTTTTTTTTAGGAAACGTATTAAGCTAGAACTATGCACACCGAGTTTTTTTGCGATCTTGGCTTTTGAAACTTTTTTCATCATCATTTTTTTAATGAGATAGTTTTTACCAGTGAATTTGCACCTTTTTGATTTTGCCCCGCTTGGTCTGCCTATGCGGAAACCCTCTGCTTTTTTGCGGGCAAGCGCCTCTTTGGTGCGTTGGGATATGAGTGTTCGCTCAATTTCTGCCGATAGTCCAAAGGCAAAAGCCAAGACTTTTGAATTTATGTCTTTGCCAAGTTTGTAGTTATCTTTTATTGTCCACACTTGCACATCTTTTTCCATACAAGCGTTGAGTATTGCCATAATCATCAACAAATTCCTGCCAAGCCGTGATAATTCGGAGCATATAATTATATCTCCTTTTTGCATTATTTCAAGCAAAGAACCTAACTTTCGTTTGTAGGCTTCTTGCGTACCGGAAATGGTTTCTTCAATCCATTTGTTAATTGAAATTCCATTTCTCTTGCAAAATTTGGAAACTTCAAACCGTTGGTTTTCCACTGTTTGTTTGTCAGTGCTAACACGAATATAGCCATAGACCATAAATCCTCCTAATTTTTTCTAGATTATATTTTATGAAATACGAAGCTGAAAAATCGTTTGTAGATGAGTTGGATTTGGATTCCGAGCTTTCGTTGGAAGAAATGAGTGGATATTCGGAAGAATACGCTACCGAAGATGACTGGGACGAAGATTTCTTGAACGAAGACTGGGATGACTTTGACAAGATAGACCGTAAGGTTGAAGAATTCTCTGCTCGCATTGTGGAGTTAGAAGAGGAATTGGAGCGTTTGAAAAAGCAAACGTTTTCCTTAGCTGACTCAGGAAGCTTGTCTAGCGAGTTAGAAATATTGGAATATAAAATATACGTGCTTGATGAGCAAAGGGATATTTTGCTTGGGCATAAGTATATTTTAGAAGGTAAGCCGTGTATTCCAAACGAAGTGGTTTTTGCGGAAGCACAAAAAATGCTAGATAATATGAGATTATTGGAAGCTACAAAATGATTATTACATGGGAACCTATTGCAAAAATGGAATTTGATAAGTGCCTTCGTTATATTGCAGAAAAGTCTTCTATTAATACTGCGGAAAGATGGAAAAATAAAGTTATTAAAAGTATTAAAACTTTGGAGACTCTGCCCAAAGCAGGCAGGAAAACAGGTAAATACCGCAGATGGCAGGCTCATAAAAATTATTATGTTATTTATGAACCTTGTGATGAATTTGTTTATATAATTCGATTCCGACATTCCAAAAGAAAACCATTGAAATACAAGGCTAAATAAAGCGTTCAATTCTCCCCTCCAAACATTCTAATTTATTTTGGCAACCCGTCCTGCCTTCCCCAACGCTTGTGCAGAAGAACTGCATAAGGTGTTAACATATTGGGCTAAGGAAGGCGGGTTGCATCCCTGCTCACACAGGGACACCAAGCAGCTTTGGCTAGGCAGCAGCAATGGAGTAATAAGGAAACCATTGAGTGCGTAGTTAAGACCGCCTGATCATAATTTTTTTAACAGTTTCTTCAATTTCTTCTTCAAGATTATCGAAGCTTTTATCTCTTCTCACAAGCAAATTCAACTTAAAACCATTTTTAATCTCTTCTTTTTCCACAAATTCCCTCTCCTCTAGATAATCTATTGCATTGTCAATATGTTCCTTTCCGTATTCTTTTAATAAATTCTTTACATCATTGGAACTCAGAGAACCACCCTTTTTAATTTTTTTCACCTTAAAAAGTTCAAATAATTTAGAGGCTACTACTGACGGACTAGAAGATTTTTCTCTAACTAGACTGCAATTTTCGTTTGTGATTTTAAGATGTCTGCCTTCATACTTTCCCATACTTTTATCCACATTCAAGTACAGATGATTCCAATTATCAAAAGTAAGAAGTGACAATATGTCATGAAAAAATTTTTTGCTTTCTTCGGAACCATCAGGCTTTTTATGTTCGCTAGCTATAATCCCTGCTTGAACATTGTATTTTTTGTCTTTTGATAATATTTTTGAGCCATGAATTTCCTTATATTTTTTAAAAACACATTCTCTTATTTTTCTGTCGTATGCTTCGCCAATACACAATAATTGATCGGTTTCAATCGTATCAACGGAAATCATAAAAAAGCCGTAATACGTTTCCCAACAAGGTTCCTTTGCGTCAAATTCAATCTCTCCATTAGCTTTAAGATTAATAGCTACTGGTTTACTCCACTTAATTGTATATTTTTCAATTGTAATCATTTTCAGCTTCTCCTATTAATTTCTCCTTTTAAGCCACCCCCCAAAGGGGGTAGCGAGTAATGTTTAAATTTAACTACCTGAATTACTGCTACTACCAGCAGTCTGATTACCTAAATTTTTAAAACTCGGCGTTAAAGCTTCACATTCTGTATCCTTACTACCAGTGCCTTTTATCGTTGTCGTTATTTTGTCTTGATCTTTTGCATTATCTGAGTTGTCTTTACTCATTTTTACTTCCCATGTCGATGAAGTAGGACATTCATTCAACTTTTCAGCAAGGTTAGTACCTGTCCATTTGGCCTCTGTTTTTGTGCCACCCTCATCTTTGAATGTGAATACTTTTGACTGTGGTGGCGTATAAGCAATATCTTTAAAAGTAGCACCGTAATCTGTTGATTCTAGGCTATATGCTTGTTGTAGTTTTATCCAAGTTCCAGCAGCGGGCGAAAGTTCACTTGCTTTGGCTTTTGCAGACATGCCGAATAGCTTTGGAATGGCTATTGCAGCGAGAATACCGATGATCACAATTACAACCATCAGCTCGATAAGGGTGAACCCTTTTTTGAGTTTTTGAGTAGACATAAAGTCCTCCATATTGAAAGAGCCTACTCTTTTCCACGGTTTTCGGCATTCCCGCATTGCATTTTAAGGTTCCTTTAAATGCAACGTTTTTGCCCTTACAAACAAGCTGATTTTTTCGCAGAAAACGACATAATTTTGACAAAAGTAGGCGAAAAATGACAAAAAATTGACAAAAGTGGTCTAAAAATGGTCACGGGGGTGAAAAATAATATATATTAATAGTGTTGCGTTTTAAGGAAGGTTTAAATGCAACGTTTTTTTTATGTATCTTTCCGCCCACCCCGAATTCGCAAAATCAAATTCCGGTTCCGTTACGTAGGCGCGATTTATCGCGTCCTTCATCTTTATCGCAATCGCACCCAAATATGTTACACCAATATATATAATCACACCCATAGGTTTAAATTTGCGGTAAAATATCATTCAAACGTTTTCTGCCCCATAAAATCGGGTTGTTTCGTATGTATTTCGCAATTCTTGCGTATCCCGCCTCATCACGGATTATGTGTTCATAATAATTGCGTTGCCATTTAAAATCACAATTTATTTTATGGCATTCAAACGTTATTCGCCCCTTAAACCAACGAATAATACGTGCCAAATTATTATGAAACATTGGATTTTTATCCGCCGCAAACCCACCTGTACCGCATGACGGTGGTTGGATACGTGGTTGTTGGACGCATGGTTGGACGCGATAAATCGCGCCCCTACGGTTTGCATCGTTGTTTATTTCGATTATACCGTGAATATGGTCGGGCATAACGATAAATTCACCCAATTCAACGCTGGAATAATATTTTGGCATTTCGTTCCATATTTTTTGAACAATTTTTCCAGAATCATTCAACACCATAACGCCATTTTCAACCACCCCAAACGTCGGAAAATCAAATTTTGGTTTCGTTGTCGTAGGGGCGCGATTTATCGCGTCCTTTATCGTTATCGCACCCATATATGGTTGCATTTTCGGAATCCGCCAATTTAGACATATCGTAACAAAATACGCCCCAATGTTCGCATAATTATAACCACGCAAACGTATAAAATGCCTATTATGCCGATTAGGATTATATTTCATATCTACCCCCAGTTTTACCTTCTGTACATTAGACGTAAAAAAACAGGAAAAAATCCTAAAAAAATGAAAAATTCAAAAAAAATATTGATTTTTTGCAACGGTTTTTCTAAATTTTGGCAAAAATGTATGAAAATCCAAAAAACATATAAATCCTATTGACAAACTAGGAATTAATTTCTATATTTAATAAGAGAGGAGGATATACTATGACTACACCTAGTGACTACGGATTGCCAGAAACAATAGAGCTTGAACAGTGGGCTTCGCCATATTTTCCAGAATTTCAAGAGACAAAGGTAGATAATGAGGAAGTCAAAGCATATTCTCCCACTGTTTCGTCTTATAAAGAAGCACCTGCTGGCAAAACTGGCTTTGATGTAAACCGAATTCGCAAAGACTTTCCCATATTAAACGAAAAAGTGAACGGCGGCAAACCTCTTGTTTGGTTTGATAATGGGGCTACCACTCAAAAACCAAATGCAGTTATAGACCGCATTTCTTATTACTATCAACACGAAAACTCAAACGTGCACCGCGGAGCACACGAACTCGCAGCTCGTTCCACCGATGCTTACGAAGCTGCTCGTGAAACAACCGCCAAATTTTTGGGGGCTCCTTCAAAAGACAATATAGTGTTTGTACGCGGAACAACAGAAGCCATTAACCTTGCGGCACAGAGCTATGTTAAACCTTTGCTCACCCCCGGAGACGAAATAATATTAACCCATCTTGAACACCACGCAAATATAGTTCCTTGGCAATTGATAGCGCAAGAAACTGGAGCACTCATCAAAGTAGCTCCTGTTGATGATTCAGGGCAAATTATTTTATCTGAATTCGCACGTCTCTTTAGCCGCCGTACAAAATTTGCCTCGGTAACGCACGTTTCAAATGCTCTGGGAACAATTACACCTGTTCACGAAATGATTCAAATTGCTCACGGGAACGGTGTACGCATCCTTATTGACGGTGCGCAGTCTGTGGCTCACACACCGCTGAATGTAAGCGCAATGGATGCAGATTTCTTTGTTTTCTCTGGGCACAAAATATTTGGACCCACAGGCATAGGTGCTTTGTACGGAAAATCAGATGTTTTGGAAGAAGCCCAGCCATATCAGGGCGGCGGAAATATGATAAAAGACGTGACTTTTGAACACACTGTTTATAATCCCGCACCGTCCAAATTTGAAGCTGGCACCGGCAATATCGCAGATGCCGTTGGACTTGGTGCAGCTTTGGATTATGTTTCAAATGTGGGAATTGCAAACATAGGTGCTTATGAACACGAATTGCTGAATTATGCAACAGGTGAATTAAAACGCATAAACGGATTGCACCTCATAGGCACAGCAACAGAAAAAGCTAGCGTTTTGTCTTTCGTGCTTGACGGAGCAAGCGTGGAACAAGTTGGAAAACATCTTGCTAGCCAAGGCATCGCCGTACGTGCTGGACATCACTGCGCACAGCCTATTTTGCGTCGCTTTGGGTTGGAAGCAACTGTGCGCCCAACCATAGCCTTTTACAACACATCAGAAGAAATTGACAAACTAGTAAGTGCAATAAGAGAACTCGCGTTGTAAGGAGGCTTTGCATGGAAATTGACTACGAGATAGAGCAAATTGCTGCCGAATTGTTAAGCGATTTCCAAAAGAAGCGCGAAATTACCAAACAACCAGCAAAACCGGTTATAATCGAAATAATTGGCAAATTGCAGCACCTACTGTTTCCGGGAATTTTTGAAAGCGTTTTAACAGACGGCTCGGTAAAAAATAAACTCAATGTTATGCTGGAAGAAGTTTCCCACAATTTAGCCAAGCAAACAAAATTAGCCCTACGCTATGATTTGCGCTATAAAGACGCAGACCAAGAAGAGCTGGACAAAACGGCTTGGGATATAACTCGCCAATTTATCCTAAAGATTCCACAGGTCAAAGGTTTTTTAGAAAAAGATATTGAAGCCGCATATAGTGGCGACCCTTCCGCATATAGCAAGGCAGAAATTGTAATATCTTATCCTGGCATTTATGCCACAATGATTTACCGAATAGCACATGAACTATATTTGTTATCTGTGCCGCTGATACCGAGAATTATGAGCGAATATGCACACAGCTTAACTGGCATAGACATCCATCCGGGCGCAGCCATAGGCAAATACTTTTTTATAGACCACGGCACCGGCATTGTTATAGGCGAAACCGCAATTATCGGGGATAATGTGAAATTGTATCAGGGAGTGACTCTCGGCGCTTTGTCCACAAAGGGAGGTCAAACCATAAAGGGAGTTAAAAGGCACCCAACCATAAGCGATAATGTAACTATATATTCAGGTGCAACTATTTTGGGAGGAGATACCGTTATTGGCGAGGGAGTAATAATTGGAGGCAATGCTTTTGTGGTGAGATCAGTTCCCGAAAACACTCGCGTAAGCGTGAAAAATCCTGAATTGCAATTTAAGAGCAGTGGCAATATTTCTTCTCATATAGAATTAGATCAATTGGATTTTTGGCACTACGAAATTTAGGTATAGCCGTGGCAGAAGAATATCTGAAACATATTTTAAAATTGCTCAGAGATAATGAAGTTCCCGAGCTTTCTGGAGAATATGAGAAAGAACCATCAATTGTTAAAATCCACGAAGAATTAAAAGTAATTCGTGAAATTTTGCAGGCATTTTCCTCTGGCAATTTTTCTTCCCCCATCACAATCCAAGGTATTATTCCAAACCATTTAAAATCTCTTCAAACTAGTTTTCGCAATTTAATATGGCAAGTTCAAATGATTGAAAAAGGGGATTTCACTCAGGAAGTACATTTTACGGATGAATTTTCCAAAGCATTTAACAACATAGTTCGCAGATTAGAACTCAGTCTTTCCAAACTGAAAGAAAAAGAAGATTCACTTGCAGATATAAATAATAAGCTCCGCAAAGAAGTTGAGAGCAAAGAAAATCTTAAAGAAAGCAATACCTATTTTAAATTTTTAGCAAGCCACGATTCCTTAACAGGCATTCTCAACCGCCGAGCCTTTATTGAAACGGTGGAAATTGAACTCGCCACCGCAGCATATCTCTGTGTTCCATGCTGCCTTGCTATGATGGATATAGACCATTTTAAAAAATTCAATGATACTCATGGGCACGTGGCTGGAGACGAAGCACTGCGTCATACGGTTAAGGTAATCTCTTCGAGGCTCAGAAAAAATGATTTTATGGGACGCTATGGCGGAGAAGAATTTGTTCTTTTCTTTTATTATGCTAATAAAGAAACAGGGCTAAAAATATTGGATAGGCTTCGTGTGAACTTATCTGAATCGCCCGTTTATTTGGAAAAAGGTCTTATAGAAATTCATGCAAGTTTTGGTCTTGTGGAAGTTGACGTTGAAAGAGCGGCAGAAAAAGGTTATATACAGAAATTGATACGCGATGCAGACACAGCCCTTTATTCCGCCAAATTATCAGGACGAAACAAGGTAGTAGTTTTTAGCCAGGAAATGGATTCTGGGTATTATGAAATTTAGTACATTTACAAAAAGGGATAAAAATGGATATAAGCACAATTTGCATACACGGTTGCAAAAAGAAATTTGACACAACAGGTTCGGTTGCAACTCCGATATTTGCATCTGCCACATTCGCCCATCCGGGCGTTGGGCAAAGCACCGGTTTTGATTATTCACGCTCGCTCAACCCAACAAACGTACATTTAGAAGATACCGTTGCCGCACTAGAAGGCGGCACCGAGGCTATTGCGTTTTCTTCTGGCATGGCGGCGGTTTCAACACTTATGGAATTGTTTTCTCCGGGCGACCATATCATAGCCTCCGATGATCTCTATGGCGGAACCTTTCGTCTTTTTGAGAGAGTGTCCCATAAGAACGGCGTAAATTTTTCTTATGCCGCAACTCCAAAAGATATGGAAAAAGAAATAATCAAATCCACAAAAGCCATATTTTTAGAAACTCCCTCCAATCCAATGATGCACGTAATAGACATCGCTGCGGTTGCTGCAATTGCCAAAAAACATAATTTGCTTTTTATTGTTGACAACACATTCCTAACACCATATTTTCAAAAACCATTTTCTCTGGGTGCAGATATTATTCTGCACAGCGGAACAAAATATTTAGGTGGGCACAACGATACCCTCTCTGGATTTTTGGTTGTGAAGAACGATGAACTTTTAGAAAAACTTAGGTTTATAGCAAAAACCACAGGCGGCTGTCTCTCTCCTTTTGACGCTTTCCTAGTCATTCGCGGCATAAAAACTCTCGCTATTCGCATGGAACGCAGTCAAGAAACCGCCCAGAAAATTGTGAGCTGGCTTTTGGAGCAAAGTGCGGTAAAAAAAGTATATTACCCAGGTTTGAAAGAACACCCAGACTATGAAATATCTCTTCGCCAAACCAGCGGTTTTGGCGGTATGATTTCTTTTTCCGTGCAAAATGAACAAACAGCCATAAAAATATTGGAAAGCGTGAAAGTTATAAAATACGCCGAAAGTTTAGGCGGCGTTGAAAGCCTAATCACCTACCCAATGCTTCAAACCCACGCCGACCTCCCAGAAAGCAATAGACGTGCTCGCGGCATAGATGAGTGCTTGCTCCGCCTTTCTGTTGGTTTGGAATCAGCAGACGATTTAATCGCCGACCTTAATCAAGCATTAGGGAACTGATATGAAATACGATTTTGATAAAGTGATAGATAGGAGTAATTCTTATAGTATTAAATATGAACCTTCTTGGCGTGGAAAACCAAGTGATGTGTTGCCTTTATGGGTTGCCGATATGGATTTTGCCGCTCCGCCCTGTGTGCAAGAAGCACTCACTCAACGCACAAAACACGGAATTTATGGATACTCCGAACCAGATGCCGCATATTTTGATATTGTGCAAAAATGGTTTGAAGAACGCTTTAATTGGAAAACTGAGCGCGAATGGCTAACAATTACTCCGGGAGTAGTAAACGCATTGTTCATAGCCATTCGCGCCTTTACAAAACAAGGAGAAGGCGTTGTTATACAGCAGCCTGTGTATTATCCCTTTGAATCTAGCATAAAAAAAACTGGAAGGCAACTATTGGTAAATGAACTTGTCCTTGAAAATGGTCGTTATGTCATAGATTTTGAAGATTTTGAAGAAAAAATTAAGCAAGCAAAAATGTTCATCTTGTGCAACCCACATAATCCAGTTGGGCGCGTATGGGAAAAAGATGAACTTATTCGTATGGGTGAAATATGCCTGCGGCACGGTGTTATTGTTGTTGCTGACGAAATTCACCAAGATTTTATTTTCTCTGGGCACCAGCACCTTGTGTTCACTACTCTTAGCGATGACTTTGCAAACATAGCACTTACTTGTACATCACCTTCAAAAACCTTTAATCTAGCGGGGCTGCTTCACGCCAATATTTTTATTTCCAATAAAATTCTACGCGAAAAATTCAAAGAGGAATATGAGCAAATTGGCATAGGTCAGCCCGGCATAATGGGGCTAATCACCTGCAAAGCGGCGTATCAAAGCGGAGCCGAATGGCTAGATGAACTTATGGAATATCTAGCTCAAAATATGCTGCTTTTAAAAACATATCTTTCAAATAATATTCCGAAAATTAAATTCATTGAACCAGAAGGAACATATTTAGCGTGGCTAGATTGCAGAGAACTTGGGCTTTCTGCTCAAAAGTTAGACGAAGCCATTACTCACAAAGGAAAACTATGGCTGAATGCAGGCTATACATTCGGAAAAGGCGGAAATGGTTTTGAACGCATAAATGCAGCTTGCCCTCGCTCTGTGCTGCATAAGGCGTTGGAACAATTGAAAAATGTGGAGGCTGAATAAAATGAATATTTTAGACATTGTAGGCAACACTCCGATAGTTGAATTGAAAAATATATTCAATGCGGCAAACGGAGTTTCTTTATTTGCCAAAGCGGAATATTTCAACCCAAGCGGTTCAGTTAAAGACCGTGCAGCAAAAGCTATGATACTAGACGGCATTAAGCGCGGTTTGCTCACCAAAGATAAAATCCTTTTGGATTCCACAAGCGGCAACACAGGCATTGCCTACGCCATGTTTGGCACAGCACTCGGCTACCAAGTACAACTGCTTATGCCGTCAAATGTGAGCGAAGAGAGAAAAAAAATCATACGAGCTTTTGGAGCAAAAGTAATAGAAACAGATCCGTTAGAAGGCTCTGACGGTGCATATCGCTTGGCAATGGAATTAGCGGAAAAAGAACCAAATTTGTACTTTTTCCCAAACCAGTACGACAATTTTGAAAATTCAAGAATGCACTACGAAACAACAGGCATTGAACTATATAATCAGTGCAAACCCACGCATTTTGTAGCTGGAACTGGCACATCTGGTACTTTTATGGGTGTTTCCAAACGTCTTAAAGAATTTGACTCATCAATACAAATTGTGCTTATGCAACCAGATTCTCCATTTCACGGGCTTGAAGGAATGAAGCATATGGAAACAACCATAAAGCCAAAAATTTTTGACAAGAGCATAGCAGATTTATCTGTTGAAGTGAAAACAGAATATGCTTATTCAACAGCAAGACAGCTTGCCTTGAAAGAAGGTTTGTTTGTGGGGATAAGTTCAGGCGCAAATGTGTACGCCGCTATGGAACTAGCAAAAACTTTGCCCTCAGGCTCGCGAGTAGCAACAATTCTCTGCGACAACGGATACCGCTATTTATCACAACCATTATGGAGAGACATATAATGCTTAAACTTTCCTCTGAACTGGACAACAACATAAGAAAGGCTGGCGAAGCCACATATCCCAATGAATGTTGCGGAATTCTTTTGGGCGAAATAAAAGACGATGGAACCAAAATCGCCAAACGTACTGTGGATATAGATAACTCCAGCGAAAATGAAGAGCGTTATCACAGATTTCTAATAACGCCAGAAGAGATGTTCAATGCAGAAAAAATTGCAAGAGCAGAAAAACTGGAAATCATAGGCTTTTACCACTCGCACCCCGACCACCCTTCAAAGCCCTCCGGCTACGACAAAGACCACGCATTGCCTTTTTATTCGTACATCATTGTATCGGTGGACAAGGGCAAGGCTCAAATTCTCACGAGTTGGGAACTCACCGATGATAGGGAGGATTTTGTGCAGGAAGAGGTTGTTTGAATTTACTATATTATCCACAACCTTCAAACCATAGGAGAAAAATATGAAGACAAACACAATGAACATTCTGATAATCCTAACTCTGACTTTTGTTCTCACATCTTGCGGAGACCATAGCTGGGGAGATTTATTTGAAAATTCAAGCAGTTCAAGTGAAAAGGATGATAATCCTTCTAGCAGCAGCAAAAAGAAACAATCTTCCTCTTCCAGCAACATTGTGATAAATGATGAAGATATCGTTCCAGCAGCGGATTTTGCCTCGACGTTTTTTGGCTTTGCAACGTTCCCGTTCATAGACGCTTATGGAGCCGGATGGCTTAGATCATTCTCAATAGAAAGCGACTTGGAATTTTTTGTTGACAGACATAATGATGAAAACGGAGGAGCATTCAAATCTCTTTTCTATAAGCTATACAACAATATGGAAGAATACCTAATGAACGGCAAATTGAAACGCTATGTAGAAATCCTCGCCGGACTAATATCGTACGAAACCTATGTTGACAACGGCTGGGACGAAATGGTGCGCCAACTCCTCATTGCCTATGACGATATTAAGGCGAAATCCAGCTTCAGCAAAATATATGATGTAATGGAATCTAATTGTGAATCTTTTGATTATGAGGATAATTTTTATAAATATTGCGGAAGTGCAACTGATGCCTATGATGAAATTCTTCCATTTGTGCGCGACCAGCAACTCAATGCCTTTATCCTTAAACAGGATATCTCGGAAGACGTTGATTGGAATGGAGCCGAAGGAAACGTGAACAAATCGGCTGTGGTTTGGGCATATTCGTTCTGGGGCAGACGTTATCACGAAAATAAAAACATCATAGACCCCATTGTAGATATATTGCGCTTGCTCCGCGATGAATATCCTGAATGAATTTACTTAAATATATCCAATTGCATAAAGCGGAACAATCTTGACTTTTGGCAATTCATCAAAATTTTCCAAAGAAGTTCTAATTCCGAATGAGGACTTCTTTTCTTCTAAAAACAAATGCAGACTACGCATTGCTCCTTTTGCATTGCTTTTAACTTCTATCGGAACAATGTTTCTCCCAATTTGCAAAACAAAATCAACCTCAGCATTGCTGCTTTTGCTTTCGCGGTGCCAATAATAAAGAACTTTTTGCTCATAACACGAAGTGGATTTCAACAGTTCCAAGCCAGTGAATAATTCTGCGATATTTCCCTTGTTTATCAAAGAAAAATCATCGCTAATAAGCAAATCACCCAAAGCAAGCCCAAGCAATCTCTGAAAAATACCGGTATCTAAAAGTAGCATCTTTTGTTTTTTCACATCCACTTCCGCTCCGAGAGGCAAACCATTTGCCGATGAGTGAGTAACTGGAATAACCAAACCTGCCATTTCTAAAAGTTCCAAACCCTCCTTTAGCTGCCTGTGGGCATAGTTTCCAGAAACATTTGCATAAACAAATTTTTTCCCCATTTGGGCAACAACAGAATCAAACACCGCCGAAATTTGCACAGTGGGAACCTTCTCCTTGTATTTCGCAAAATCTGAGCGAAGCGAAATGATTAAGTCATCTAATATGCGCTGACATTCCAGCAAATCATTTTTATTCACATAAGCAGACACAACTTCAGGCATACCGCCAAGTATAAGAAACCTTCTCAAAAATTCAATGGCTTTTTTGTGAATAGGTTCAGTCAAAGGATTTTTGCAATTTGAATTTTGAATGGCTTGCAAAAGCAAGCTATTGCCGCAGGCGTTCAAAAATTCAGAAAAGTTCATAGGATACATAAACATTGAACGTATCCTTCCAACTCCAAAAGATGGCAACTCCTGCAAGGCAAATTCCAAAAGAGAGCCTGCTGCTATAACGTGCAACTCGCCGTATTTTTCATAAAAAAAACGCAGTGAAGAAATGGCAGGCAAAGAATTTTGAATTTCATCTAAAAATAGCAAGGTTTTTCCAGGAATTATTGGAATTTCATATATAACGGCTAATTCCTGACATAATTTTTTAGGGGATAAATCGCTTTTGGCAAACAAATCCCTTGCCTGTTTGTCTAGTTCAAAATTTATTTCCAAAAAATGCTCAAATTGTTTAGCCAAATTCCGTACAGTCCACGATTTCCCAACTTGTCTGGCACCTCTGAGCAACAAAGGCTTGCGATGATTTTCCCGCATCCAAGCGAGCAAATCACCGTCTATTTTTCTGTTTATGTAGCTATTTGTCATTTTTCCAAGCCTAAAACCGAAGGTTTTTGCAAAAAATACAAGGTTAATATAGTATTTTTTTGCAAAAAATACAAGGTTTAGACGTTATTTCTCCAAAACCGTATAAAATTGCCCACCGGCTCGCCTGATGAGCAATAACATTGTTTTGGAATTTTCTCCAAAGACCGCGTTGAAGTCTTTTAAGCTAACCATAGGCTTATTATTTGCTACCAAAATAATATCGCCTCTCCTTATGCCGGCTTTGTCTGCAATGGATTTCTCCGTTACAGAAGCAACCAACAGGCCAATGGAAGATTCTGGTAGTCCTGCTTCTTTCTTTTGAGCCTTTGTTAGATCAACAGCCTGAATGCCCCATTCGTTCTTGGAAGAATCCGTCTCTTTCTTGCCTTCTTTGGATTTTGGGTCTGTTCCTGCCAAGTTATTTTCATCACGCAGGGCTATATTTATTTTTAGCTTCAAGATTTTTCCCTCTCGCAAAACTTCAAAGTTTGCGTTTTCGCCTGGGCGAAGCCCGGCAACGGTGTTTCTCAAATCGTTTGCATCTGCAATGGATTTGCCGTTTATGGAAAGAACCACATCGCCAACTTTTATACCGCCTTTTTCCGCTGGAGAACGCTCAAAAATTTCGCTGATAAGTGCACCTTTTGCGGGATTCAAATTCAATGCCTTTGCAAGGCTTGGGTTTATATCTTGGATGCTAACTCCAAGCCAGCCGCGATTCACCTTGCCGTCTGATAGCAAATCGCTCATTATGCTTTTTGCCCAGTTCACGGGTATGGCAAAACCTATTCCCTGAAAACCACCGCTTCTGCTCAAAATTGCCGTGTTAATGCCAATAAGCTCACCCGACAAATTGAACAAACCTCCGCCCGAATTGCCCGGATTAATTGCGGCATCTGTTTGTATAAAATTTTCGTAGCTGGTTATGCCACGACCGTGAACGCCTTTTGCAGACACGATTCCTTTTGTAACCGTTTGCGAAAGCCCAAAGGGATTTCCTATGGCAATCACCCATTCACCAACGCGCAAGGCATCGGAATTTCCAAGGCTTGCGGCTGGCAGGTCTTTTACATCGCCTTCAATTTGAATAACTGCAATGTCTGTCAACGAATCTGTGCCAACTACTTTTGCCTTGAATTCCCTTTTGTCGGGTAGGGTCACGGTGATTTGGTCTGCTCCGGCAACCACGTGGTTATTGGTTAAAATTTGCCCCGTGGAATTCACAATAACACCGGAACCTTGTCCCTGCTGCTTGCGCTCACGCTGCGGTCTTTGTTGCCTAGGACCAAAATTGAAAAATTGGTCAAAAAAATCGTCCCCAAAAAAACCGCCAAAATCGTTCATTTTAATTGTGGCTTCTGTTTGAATGCTCACAACAGTTGGAACCAAGGCATCTGCCAAATCTGCTAACTCATAGCGAAATGCCTCCAAATTTGGCGATGCAGCTCGCGGTGCCTGAACTTGGGCTGGTGTTTCTTTAGTTTGCGTGGTGCTGGAAGAACTCGGAGTTGCACTCCCAAGGGAGCATGCAAAAAGAATAACCCCAGCGATGGCAAAACAAACCGGCGATAAATTAGAACTCTTAATCTTCATATCCTTCCTCCATTTTTTTTTGAAATTAAATTAGTAAATTTAAAAAGTGCTGTACGATAAAACGAGAGAAAAATTGGTGGCAGAGACCCCAGAGGAACTGGTTAGGCAAACCCTCGTAAATTGGCTAATTGAAAAACTAAAAGTGCCAGACTATATGATAAAAACCGAATTTGCTCTTTCAAACCTTTCCCCAAACGAAAATGGTCGCTTGGATATTGTGGTTGCAAACCCCAAAAGCACAGATTTAAAAGAGCCTTGGCTTGTGGCTGAATGCAAGGCTGGCAAAACAAATTTGCAAAGTTTGGAAGCACAGGTAAACAAATACCTTAAAATAGTCAAGCCGCTTTATATAATTTTAGCCATTGGCAATGAGTGGCATTTTTTGTCAAAAACAGGAAACGCTTATGCCAGAACAGCGCAAATCCCAGATTTTACTTCAAATTCGGGGAAATAACGCGCACATTTTTCAAAGTTTTTTTGGTATCAGAAAAAAACAACTCCATTGCGTTTCTGTCTCCGCCCGTCATTTTATATTCTTTGCAAGGATAAGCGTTTTTTGCGCATTCGGGAAGTAAGCGATATACATTCGCTCCGTTTCTGTTAAACTTATAAACCCAAAATGGCATATATCCAAAATCGGTGATTTCTGTTTTCCCATCTTTTTTCAAATCCACCTCAAAAACTATTCCGCCATTGGTATATCTATCCCTTTGGTTGGAAACAAAGTTTCCAAGGGAATATATCACAGGAACGGAATCATTGTGCGGAACATAAATCTTGTCAAAGGGTTGTACCACGTGTGGGTGACCGCCTATTATCAAGTTCACCCCTCTCCAAGCCAAAAATGTTGCAAGCTCCCTTTGCTCCGCATTTTCTGGATTTTCGTATTCAATGCCCCAGTGCATAAAGGCAACAATAAAATCGGGAGAGGCATATCTTGCTCTTCTTATATCTGCTGCTATTTGATTGGTATCTATCCTATTCACCACATTGGGAGCCTCCTCCACAAGCATATTGGTTCCATAAGTGTAATTCAAAAATGCTATTCTGAACCCGTTTTTTTCAACAAAAAAAGGATGTTTAGAGAGACTTTCCGAGCTATCCTTATATGTACCTAGATGATTCAATCCCATAGAATCCAAAACAGAAATTGTGCGTTCCAAGCCCTGCTTGCCTCTATCCAAGGAATGGTTGTTGGCAGTGGCTATAAGGTTGAACCCAGCATCTTCTATGGCGAAAATAGATTCATCTGGGGAAGAAAACTGAGGATAACCGGAGTAAGGTTCGCCAGCAAGGGTGTGTTCCAAGTTTATAACGGCAATGTCTGCGCTTGAAAAATAAGGTTTTAAATGTTTATAAACTGGCTTGTAGTCGTAGCTCTCCTTGCCTTTGGCTTCTCTTTTGGCAGCATTCACTTGGGTTATGTGCCCCATTATATCTCCGGCAAAAATCAGTTTTAAATAAGAAATGGAGTCGCTATTTTGGGCAAAAACCTGCAAAATTGAGCAAAAAACAAAGAAAAAGCATTTTTTTAAGGACATACTAGGGCAAAATTTACTAAATTTTCTCAATGATTATCTATAGTTGGAACGTAAACGGAATTCGTTCTGCGGTTCAAAAAGGTTTTGCAGACTGGTTTTTAAAAGTAGAACCGGATATCCTTTGCCTGCAAGAAGTTAGAGCCGAAGGTGAACAAATACCAGACGAAATAAAAGATTTTGCCGATTATCAGTCTTTTTGGACTTCCTGCCTCAAAAAAAAAGGTTACAGTGGAACAGGCATTTACACCAAAATTCCGCCCGAAGAAGTTAATCACGGTTTTGGAATAAAAGAGTTTGACGAAGAGGGTCGCGTGGTGCAGCTAGTTTTCCCAGATTGGGTTTTGAACAGCATATATTTCCCAAACGGTGCCCAAAGCGATGAGAGGCTAGACTACAAGCTCCGCTTTTACGATGCTTTTTTGGAGAACTCCCTTATGTGGCTCTCTCACGGCAAACACGTGGTAACCGTTGGCGACTACAACACCTGCCACAAAGAAATTGACATCGCCAGACCCAAAGACAACGAAAAGAACAGCGGTTTTTTACCCATAGAGCGCGCCTGGCTAGACAAATACGTTGAAAACGGCTTTGTGGATTCATTCCGAGTTTTGCATCCAACCCAAAAAGATGCCTATACTTGGTGGAGCAACCGCAGCGGCGCAAGAGAAAACAACATAGGCTGGCGAATAGACTACGCTTTCGTTGACGAAGCTATCAAAAACTGCATAGTAAACGCCTCCATTCACCCAGAAGTTATGATAAGCGACCACTGTCCTATTAGCATAGAACTGGATGTACCGTTCCCACCGATAGTTAGCGCGGATTAACCGCCGTTTTATCTTCATTTTCTACATTACAAACAATAAATGAAAATAAGAATGGGTAGATTACGGATTAAATCACCTCTTCCAAGGAAAGTTATGCAACCGTTTCCCAAACTGCTTGCCGCTATTGCCTTCCTGATAAATAGGCACATCATAATCATACACATAAAAATCGGAGCTTTCTCTATGAATGGCGTTTGGAGCCAAGCGAACAGCCAAGCCGTTCACTTGTGTTGAAATGGAAAAATCGTATTGGAGGCTTAGTTCGCCGTATATGCTTTTTCTATCAAAATCGTAGCCGCTGCCTATTTGCAGATATTTTTTTTCTGTTCCCTGCCTAAAATTCAACTGAGCAGCGAGCTTTTCACCCAAAAACAGTCCACCCTCGGCAAAAAGCAAACTGTTGGACAAAAAACCTTGGAATTTAGGATGCAAAGGAATTTGCCCAATTGCACTTATGCCTTTTTGTTCGCCTTTTGTGTAGCCAAGAGTTAAAGCAAAAATGTTGTAAAGATTTTTTTCCATATTTGTTTGACAACCGTAAATATCGGAGTTGAGCATACCGCAAGCAGCCCAAATTGGAATTTTTTCTGAATCCCACAATAAATAATAGCGGTCTAAAATATCTCTTTTAAATAAACGATTTTGATTTTCAGTTCTCAGCGAAGGAGAAAGCGCGCCTACCAAAAAAAAATTAAAAGGAGCAGACAAAACTGCCTCCACATCTAAAACTGCACGGAGCTGATAATTGTTTCTTGAAAAAGAAACAGAGTGGTCAAAAGCTGGATTAACATCTAAATATGCAATTGGATCCTTGTCTGTTTTTAGCAACGGGGCTTTTGCCTGAACAGCAACATAAGCATAAAAATCCTCTTCTATATGCTCTGGGGAACGCCAAGAAATTCCAGCAGTTGCTTCCAAGTAAGATACATCAAATGCAGCGAGAGGTCTTAATGTAAATGTGGCTGCTGCTCCATACTTATTCAAATACCAAAAATTTTCAATGCTAAAATCCACATAACCAAAATCTGCCTCAAAAGCAACAGAACCAACCGGAGTGTGTAAATTTATATCGTAAATGCCCGCTATGGTTAGCCAATTCAGCAGTATCCCTGTGAAATACCACCGCTTGTCAGAAAATCCAAAAGCCATGCTTTGCCCATCTTCGTAAAAGGGAAGAATAATTTTTGCAGCAGGAAAGGGCTTCTTGTTCATTCCAAGACCTAGTTCCATAAACAAAAGAGGACGCATAACGATGGAATGATGAATAGCGCTGTCCCCTATAAAATCAAGACGAGCAGCATAGCCGAGTTCCCCTTGCTCTATGGATTTTGGAGTTGGAGTGTAAGAATAGCCATAATAGCCACCGGGAGTTATGGAAGCAAAAACACTTGCAACCAATATCAACAATATCAATATGCAAGCATAACTCTTAACTCTCAATTCTCCATTCTCCATTTAATCCAAAAGATGAACCAAAAGCCCATCTCTAAGTTTTGGCTCAAACCAAGTACTTTTAGGCGGCATAATCTCATTTGCATCTGCTATGCCCATAAGCTCTTCCAAAGAAGTGGGGTACATAGCAAAGGCAACAGCCCATTCGCCAGAATCCACCTTTGCCTGCAATTCGCCAAGCCCTCTTATTCCGCCAACAAAATCTATTCTATCTGATGTACGTGGGTTGTTTATTTTGAGCAAGGGCTTTAAAACCAAATTTTGCAAAAGCGAAACATCCAAGTTTTTCACTAGGTCTTTTTTAGAGTGATTTTTTTCGTGAAAAGTGCAGCTATACCAAGCTCCTTTCAAATAAAGGCTGAACTGCTTTGCTTTTTGCGGGGCAGTGAGTTCTGGCAGTTGTTCTATTTCGCAAACTTCTGAAAGGGCTTTTAAAAAATCTTCGGGGCTATATCCGTTCAAATCTTTCACAAGCCTGTTGTAATCTAAAATTTTGAGCTGAGTTGAGGGAAAAAGTATAGCCAAAAAACGGGTGTATTCTTCATTCCCTTTGTGTTCGGGGTTGTGCTTTGCTCTTTCTTCGGCTGCTCTTGCCCCTGCTGCGCTTCTGTGGTGACCGTCTGCTATATATGTGCAAGGCAGTGAGGAAAAGGATATACGGAGCCTCTCTATAAGAGCATCATCATCTATTACCCAAACCGTGTGCCCAATGCCGTCTTCTGCAATAAAATCGTAAACAGGAGCTTTTTTGGTAATGGGTTTTATCAAAGCGAACTGCCCTTTGTCTCTATATGTTAAAAACGCAGGACCAGTTTGAGCACCTGTAACTAATATATGTCTCAAGCGGTCTTCTTCTTTTTCGGCTCTGGTAAGTTCGTGTTTTTTTATGGAACCTTTTATATAATCCTCGGTTTTTACGCAGGCAACCAGCCCATATTGTTCCCTGCCTTCCATAGTTTGCCGATAAACATAAAAACAGGGTTTTTCGTCTTGAAAAATAACACCTTCTTTTTCCATTTTTTTCAAATTATGCTTTGCGTGCTCATAAACTTCTCTGCTGTGTGGATCTTTTATATCTGGAAGTTCAATTTCAGCTCTGGTAACTCTCAAATAAGAGTGCGGTTTGCCCTCTGCCATTTTAGCCGCTTCCTCTCGGTTCATAACATCATAAGGCAAAGATGATATTTCGGCGGCTAATTCCGGTTTAGGCCGCAAAGCGCGAAATGGATGTATTGAGAACATAAGAGTTAATATAGTAAATCAGCTTTTTACTATATTAACCCCATACACAAAAAAAGGAGTTTTTATGGCTATTACCAAAGTTTGGTTGAATGAATCTGAAAATGAGTGCTCAATGTGCGGGGCTTGCGAAGCGGCTTGCGATGCTGTTTTTGAAGTTCCCGAAAAAATGGTGGTTAAGAGCGGGGTGGATTTTTCCGCTCATGAAGCCGAAATAAAGGAAGCCGCAGATAGCTGCCCAGTTGGTGTTATAGCTTTTGAATAGGCTTTTTTATGACAAAATTGGTAGGCATAGTTAGTGGCTCTGCATCGGACAAGCCCGTTGTGGATAAAATAACCTCGGTTTTGGATGAGCTTGGAATTGCTTGGGAATATTCAGTTCTCTCTGCTCACAGAACCCCTAACAAGGTTGCTCGCTATTCAAAACAAGCTCAGGGTAGAGGCTTGGCTGTGCGAATAGGCGTTGCTGGTCTCTCTGCCGCCTTGCCTGGCTGCCTTGCCGCTCACTCAACGCTTCCGGTAATCGGAGTTCCCTGCGATGGCGGGTATCTTGGAGGTGCAGATGCACTTTACTCTGTGGCTCAAATGCCGCCCGGAATACCTGTGGCAGCGGTTGGCATAAACAATGGCAAAAATGCGGCATATCTCGCAGCCTCCATTCTCTCCATTTCTCAAGCCGAAATAAGAGAAAAATTGCAGGCTTACAGAAAAAGCCTAGGCGACGAGTGATATGCAAAAAAACACTTATGAAAGCCCTCTGCTTTCCAGATATTCCTCAAAAGAAATGCTGTTTTTGTTCAGTCCGCAGTTCAAGCACCAAACTTGGCGCAGGCTTTGGATTTGGCTTGCCGAAGGCGAGCGAGAACTTGGGCTTCCAATAACCGAAGAACAAATATCAGAACTAAAAATTTACGAAAACAATATAAACTGGGACGAAGCCGCCCAAGAAGAAAAACGCCGCCGCCACGATGTTATGGCTCACATACACGCTTTTGGCTTGCAGGCTCCAAAGGCAAAAGGAATAATACACCTAGGCGCAACAAGCGCTTATGTTGGCGACAACACAGATTTAATTCAAATGCAACAAGGATTGATTCTCATTCGCCGCCGTTTGTGCAGAGTAATAGACAATCTCTCAAATTTTGCATTGGAATACAAAGCCATACCCATTTTGGGTCGCACGCATTTTCAAGCGGCACAGCTAACAACCGTTGGAAAAAGGGCGGCGCTTTGGGTTCAAGATTTGCTAATTGACTTAGAAGAAATAAATCATTTAATAGAAATTTTGCCATTCAGGGGCGTTAAAGGAACAACCGGAACCCAAGCCAGCTTTATGGAATTGTTTGAAGGCAACCACGAAAAAATTAAAAAATTAGATTCTTATGTAAGTCAAAAGGCGGGCTTTAAAAAAGTTCTTTCAATAACAGGGCAAACATATACCCGCAAATGGGATTATATTGTGAACAACGCCCTTGCCTCTCTTTCAACAAGCCTCAGCAAATTCGCAACAGATTTACGCATAATGCAGGGGCTTAAAGAGATGGAAGAACCTTTTGAAAAAGACCAAATCGGTTCCTCCGCAATGGCATACAAAAGAAACCCAATGCGCAGCGAGCGTATTTGCTCCCTTGCACGTTTTGTAATTGCTTTGCCTCAAAGCACGGCATTCACCCAAAGTACCCAATGGTTTGAACGCACCTTAGACGACAGTGCAAACAAAAGGCTTGCCATTCCCGAAGCATTTTTGGCAAGCGATGCAATGTTAATATTGGCAGAAAACGTGGCAAAGGGAATTGTTGTTCATTCAAAGATTATAGAGAGGCACATAAATGAGGAATTGCCATTTATGGCAACCGAAAACATTTTAATGGAAGCGGTGAAAAAAGGCGGAGACCGCCAAATTTTGCACGAAGAAATCAGAGAACTCTCTCAACAAGCTGCATACAAGGTTAAAGAAGAAGGCAAAGACAACGATTTGCTAGAACGCATATTATCCAGCAAAAAATTTGCCCTTGAAAAAAGCGATTTGGAACGCATTTTGGATTTGAAAAAATTTATAGGCAGGGCACCGGAGCAAACCGAGGAATTCGTGAATTTGGAGGTGAAACCCCTTATTGAGTCTTTTGATGACTGGAAGAATGTGGGTGGTGGAGAGGTTATTGTCTGAACCGCAGTTAATGAGGAACAATGCAATGGAATACATTTCAACCAAACAGGCGGCAGACAAATGGGGTATAAGTCAGCGGCGAGTAAGAACGCTTTGCGAACAAGGCAAAATTGCTGGCGTGATTCGGGCAGGCAAGAGTTTTTCAATACCCGCAGATGCAAAAAAACCAACAGACGGCAGATTCAGGGAATTGTCGCTTGCCGAGATTTATGAAAAAATAGAGGTTAAAAAGCAAGAATTAAATAAATGCAGACCCTTTACCAAAGGCGAACTTGAACGATTGAACGAAGATTTTATGATTGAATACACGTACAATTCAAACGCCATAGAAGGCAATACTTTGACTTTGCGTGAAACAGCACTTGTTTTGCGCGGTATGACGATTGATAAAAAGCCTTTGCGCGAACATTTGGAAGCAACTCAACACCGTGACGCGTTTTATCATGTTTGCGATTTGGTTTCGAAAAAAGTACCTTTAACCGAAAAAACAATAAAAGACATTCATTCAATTATTTTAAACGACCGCCCAACCGATCGTGGCGTTTATCGCAATATGCCCGTGCGTATTTCTGGTTCAACACATATTCCGCCGAATTATGTTAAAATTCCCGAACTTATGAAAGATTTAATTTCTTGGTACGGCAAAACGAAACCTACTGTTAAACAAATAGCGGAATTACACATTCGTTTTGAATGTATTCACCCATTTATTGACGGCAATGGGAGAATCGGACGGTTACTTGCAAATCTGGAACTTATGAAAATTGGCTATCCACCCGTTGATATAAAATATGCCGATCGGAAAGAATATTACGATTCCTTAAATGAATTTGATTTAATCGGCAAAACTGATCGATTTGAATACATGTTCGCAACTTATGTATTGGAACGCATTGAGGATTACTGCAAAATCTTATAATCCCTATGCGTTGGGGTTATTTTTTGTCCTACATTTGTTGTTTTTTACTATATTGTAGTATATATGAGATTTATATACTACATTTCTTAAAATTTACTATATTGTAGTATATAGGAGTTGCGCAATGAGTTTGGTTTTTGGAATACTGGAAGAAGAAGAAAAACGGCTGGAAGAATTGGTTGCCGAATGCGACAAGGCTTTAAAAGTCTTGCCGCAAGAATCTATACATATAAGAAAAAGTAGAGGAAAATCATATTTGTATTCAATAAAACGGGAAAAAAACAAAGTGATTTCTCGCTATGTTGGAAAAAATTCAGGTGAGAATATTCAAAAAATAATGGAACAAGATAAGATGCGGAGACTATATAAGCAGAGAAAAAAGGAGGCTTTAATCAACATAAAAGAAATTAGGAGGGCACTTGGTAGAAGAATCGCAAAATGACATATTTTTACAGATATTAAAAAAACTTGAACAGGAAAATGTTTTAAAAGAACTTATTCTTGTTGGTAGTTGGTGTTTGCCTATATATAAGGAAATTTACGGAAAAATCCCAAATATACCAGTTTTAAGAACCAGTGATTTGGATTTACTCGTTAGAAATCCTAGAAACATACATAATTTAACAAATGTGGATAAGCTATTACAGGATATGGGTTTTATTAGGTCATTTGATGTGACTTCGCCTTTGATAAAATACAAGCAGTCTAAATTGGACATAGAATTCCTCTCAGCTCGCATACGAGGTAACGAAAAGATAATAAAAATTCCGCAATTATCAATAACTGCACAAGTTTTAGATTATATGGAAATAGCTGTTCAATATGCAATGGAAACGGAATATATTGGAATAAACCTAAAAATTCCCGAACTGCCTGCTTATGTACTTCATAAAGCAATAGTCCAAACTCTAAGGACAAACGAAGTTAAAAAAGAAAAAGATGCAGCCACCGTAGCGAGCTTGGGGCGTTTGATAGCGGAGTTGCCAGAGTTACAGACCCGTACAATTCAAATCTTCAACAAATTTCCAAAATCGTGGCAGAAAATAGTTTTAAAAATGGTAAAAATTCATTCACCGGAATTGAAAGAATTATTCACTCGTACTTCAACGCCTCAATAGGGTCTAGCAACACTTACAACCATACACAAACGTACGATGTTCGCATTTACTTTGTCAGAACCCCGATTCACCCGATTTTAGGATTAACAGGATCGTACTACGCCCCAACCGTTTACTGAGCGGAGCCGAAGTAAACGCTCACAGCCTTAGGTAAACACCGCTTGCCTTGCGGCTAGCGGTGGGCGCGTAAAAGCGCCTTCAGTCCTGCAAGCACCGAACACTGAACATG
>JAITFP010000107.1 GCA_031281275.1 Candidatus Fibrimonadaceae bacterium | reverse complement strand
CTCGTATAAAACAAAACCGCCTCTTTTTCGCCTTTCGGCGAAAGGCGGTGAATTTCTGTTTCTGGAACAACCTCAACACCGCGTTTTTTCAATGTGAGTTTTCCAATGCCATGTTTTTTAACATAGCTTTTACATTATTTGTGGAAAGACTGCTTTGGTCTATAACCTTGTAGGCTGCAAATCCTTTATGCTCAGGCGGTAATTCTTCGCAAGAGAGATAAGCAAGAGTGGAATCAATCTGCCAAAAACCGTATTTCTTTGCCTCGCTTAAAAACAGATGGCTACGAACAAAAACTGGAACAGGCTCTAAAATAAAATTGCCTAATTTTTTAATATCCAAACTTGTATTTTGCAATTCATCTTTTTCACATTGCCATTCTTATGGCATATAGGCAACAAATGGCGAAAAGGCAGTTTAACGCGGTGGCTAGTTTAAGTTCACCTCAACGTCAAAATTTCTTTTCGCGGCAGCTTGGTTATGCGAGCAACACGCATAGGACTAAGCCCGTCTTTAAGCATAGATTTAGCGGTTTGCAAAACGCCTTTTTTCACGCCTCTAGCATCGCCTCTTTTCAAGCCCCTAATTTCGCCGATAGCAATACCCTTCTCCTCAGCATAAGCCAAGGCATTCGCATGGTCGCTGAAACGCTTCATATCACTTTCGTAATCCATAAGCTCCTCTTCTGTAAAATTAGAAATTCGAGAAATCTCAAAAAGACGTTTGAACACCATTTTATTGAAGTTCTTGGGCACTTTGCCAAGAGTGTGTGCATTCTTGAATATGAAAAGCATCCTGTCAAGGTCGCTCCTGCATTCTTCCTCGGTTTTGGCGAATCTTGTGAGACGGACATAAATCAGGCGCATATAGTTGTAGCGAACCTCTGGGTGAAGCTCGTTGGAGAGGGAAAGGTATTGAATAACCTCATCGCAACCTTTGCCAAAATCCGCATCAAAGTTGATAAAACTGAGCGTATAGACGACTGGAATGTTGTAGTCATAGGGGATTTTCTTCCCTCTGCTCTCCATCCTGCCTTTCTTTGCAAGATTAGCCACCGCCATGCAGAGATAGAAGAGGCTCCTCTTTATGAAGTGCTTCTGTTCCTCAACTTGCATTTCCACAATGAACCTTGTACCGGAGGCATCCTCGCATTGAATATCAAACACAGCACCTCGCTTTCTTCTGGTTTTGCCAAGCTGGACTGTGTGTATGATTTTCACGTCTATGATAGGTTCTTTGAGAACTCTTTCAAGGAAAGTGTTGAGCAGGAACAAAAGCAGGTCCTTGCATTGCTCGCTGGCAAAGGCTTTTTTAAAGGTGAAGTCCAGTGTAAACGGAGCGAACTTCGGGCTCGTAAGTTTTTGGGGCATGATATGCCTCCTATCAAAAACCGATATAATAAAGTCGCTCCCTTGCGGAGTAATATAGAAAATAATTTAACCCTTCAACACACGGATGCAAGGGCGATGTGGTGCTTCCAATATGCGGAGCAACAACTTATAATCCTGATACACATGTTTGCAAAGACAATGCTATTTTAGCAAAATGCGAAGAAGCAACTTATAATCCTGATACACATGTTTGCAAAGACAATGCTATTTTAACAAAATGTGGAGAAGACGCTTATAATCCGGCATCGCAAATTTGTAGAGGCAATATTGTGCTTGTAAAATGTGGATGGGCTCTTTATAACCCAAAAACGCAAGTCTGTAGAGACAATGCTGTGTTTGCAAAATGAAGTCGGGCTTCATCCAACTCCCCTATAGCATAAAGCGGAATATTAAGTAAATTCCCACGTTTTTCGTAATTTGACAGCGAAGTGCGAATGGCAATTTGAGGATTGTATTTTTCAATATACACTCCAAGGCTTTTGGATTTTGAGCTTTCTCCACTTTTAACTTCTATTGGTATAATTTTGTCTTCGTATTGCACAACAAAATCCACTTCTGCTTTTCCCGTGCTGTTAGACCAATAAGAAATGGGAATGTTTTTTGGCTTTAATTCTTGCAAAACAAATTGCTCTGCCAAGGCTCCCTTGAATTCCTTAAATACTTCGTGATTTTTGCTAAAAAACGTTTTTACATCCAGCTTTGCAGAAGCAGCCAGCAAGCCTATATCTAGCATATAGAGTTTAAATGAATTCCTCTCTTCATAAGCTACAAGCGGAATTTTTGCTTCTTCGGTACACGAAATTTTATACACAAGCCCTGTATTGACAAGCCAATCCAAAGCATTTTCAAATTCTGCCGCCCTACCGCCTTGCTTTATCTCTTTATATATAAACTTTTTCTTTTCTTTTGCCAAATGAACAGGAATTGAATCCCATAACATACGAACCTTTGGAATATCCACGCCTTTTATGTGCTTCAAAAAATCTTCTTTGTAACTGGATAAAATTTGTTCCTGAATTTGCCTTGTGAGAAGCAAATCTCCTGTTTGTGCATAAGTTTTAACCGCTTCTGGCATTCCGCCTATGTAAAAATATTGCTTTAACTTTTCTGTTGCCAAAGCGTGTATATTCGGTGAATTTTCATTGCCGGTTGCCTCTAAAAATTCATAAAAAGTCATAGGATAAAGAGTTAGTTTATCCACTTGCCCAACTGGAAACTTCCCGCTTGCTATGCCCAAAAAACTGCCTGCCGCCGCTATGTTATATTCCGGAGCCTCTTCGTTGAAGTATTTTAAAGAATCTTTTGCTCTTTGACATTCTTGAATTTCGTCAAATATGAGCAAAGTTTCCGCATTTATCTCTTGCTTGAATATGGTTTTTAAGGAATCAATTATATGATGCGGAGAAATGTTGTCTGCAAAATAATTGTGAAGTTCCTTGTTTTTGTCAAAGTTTAAATATAGGGTATTTTTGTATTCATTTTTGCCGAGTTCCTTTAAAATATATGTTTTGCCAACCTGCCTAGCCCCATAAAGCACAAGCGGCTTCCTATTTTTGGAATTTTTCCAAGCAATCAGCGAATTATAGATATTTCTCTTCATATCCGACAAATATAGTAATTTTTCACACTTTTTGTCGGCAAAAAGTGTGAAATTAGACAAAAATGCTAGGGCATTGCCAAAATAGCCCTCTTCTCCCCAAAAACTCTCGTATAAAACAAAACCGCCTCTTTTTCGCCTTTCGGCGAAAGGCGGTGAATTTCTGTTTCTGGAACAACCTCAACACCGCGTTTTTTCAATGTGAGTTTTCCAATGCCATG
>JAITFP010000106.1 GCA_031281275.1 Candidatus Fibrimonadaceae bacterium | reverse complement strand
CTCGTATAAAACAAAACCGCCTCTTTTTCGCCTTTCGGCGAAAGGCGGTGAATTTCTGTTTCTGGAACAACCTCAACACCGCGTTTTTTCAATGTGAGTTTTCCAATGCCATGTTTTTTTAAGATAGCTTTTACATTATTTGTGGAAAGACTGCTTTGGTCTATAACCTTGTAGGCTGCAAATCCTTTATGCTCAGGCGGTAATTCTTCGCAAGAGAGATAGGCAAGGGTGGAATCTATCTGCCAAAAACCGCATTTTTTTGCCTCGCTTAAAAACAGATGGCTGCGAACTAAAACTGGAACAGGTTCTAAAATAAAATTGCCTAATTTTTTAATATCCAAACTTGTATTTTGCAATTCATCTTTTTCACATTGCCATTCAAAAGTTTCTCCCTCGCAAATAGCTACCGCCCTAATAATTCCTTTTCCAAACACACCGGTTAACATAAGGCACTCCCTGCAATCTTTTGCATCACCCAAATAAAGAATATCAGTTTCCTTTGGGAGTTCATCTTCTGGAAATGCGGGAGGGAGTTTCACCATTCCTCCGTTAAATTTTTTTGAGAGTTCAAGGATGCTTTCAAAATTCGGATTCAATCCCTCTCGCCTTGCGGGGTCTATGCAAAAAAAATCACCGGTTTTAACTTCTAGGGCATTTTGCAAAACAGCCCTATGAGGCTGTTTTAAACGATCCATATTTTCATTGAACATCAAAACCCTTTCTGGTGCAATATCCACGCCTCTTGCAACAATGCCGCTTGGCAGCCAAAAACTATCTCCACCCATACCGCAACACAAATCGGAAATTTTTGCACCGCTTTGCCACATTTTCGCTTTATATTCAGAAATATCCCTTGCAGTTGCTTGTTCAAAAGCCAATCTATCGCAAATGAAATCAATGTTTTGCAAACAAAATTTTTTCCTTATCTTCGGTAAAATTTCTAGATAATGAATTAGTGCACGACGTTCTTGCTGGTTATATTTTTTTGAAAGTTTGGCAGATAGTTTCAATGGGTCTTTTAGCAAGGGCAGATATTCTTCGGCAATAGGGCTTATTTCTGCTTTTCGCAAAAACTCCAACGCCTCCAAAGGAAGGCTATCTTCTTTCATTCTTTAAATACCATTTGTACAATTTCTCTACGCCTTCTTCAATCTCAATTTTGTGCCTCCAGCCCATAGATTGAATTTTGCTAACATCGCAGAGTTTTCGCATTGTGCCATTAGGTTTTGAACTGTCAAAAATAATTTTGCCATTATAGCCTATTGTCTTTGCCACGAGTGCAGCCAAATTTGCTATGCTTATTTCTTTTCCTGTTCCTATATTTATATGGCTTTTGACATCTGCGTAATTTATGTTTTCTAAGCAATAAACACAGGCATCTGCCATATCTTCGCTCCACAAAAACTCACGCAAAGGCTCGCCCGTTCCCCACAGTTCCAAAACATCTGCTCCTTCGCATTTTGCCTTATGTATTTTGTAAATCATTGCAGGCAAAACATGGCTGTTTTCCGGGTGGAAATTGTCGTTTGGACCGTAGAGATTTGTTGGCATAACCGCTATATAATTAGTGCCATATTGCAAATTGAAACTATCGCACATCTTTAAACCGGCAATTTTTGCAATGGCATAAGGCTCGTTTGTTTGTTCCAACTCGCCCGTTAAAAGCGCATTTTCTGGCATTGGCTGGGGAGCATTCTTGGGATAAATGCAGGTGCTACCCAAGAACAAAAGTTTTTTCACATTGTGCCTAAAACTCTCCCCAATCACATTTTGCTGTATTTGCAAGTTTTCATAAATAAAATCTGCGCGGTAGGTGTTGTTGGCAATTATTCCTCCAACTTTTGCCGCAGCCAAAACCACAAATTCCGGTTTTTCCTTTTCAAAAAAATCTTTGACCGCATTAGAATTAAGCAAGTCAAGCTCTGCGTGGCTTTTGCCTATTAAATTGGTATAACCCTTATTTTGCAAAGAACGCCAAATTGCGGAACCCACAAGCCCTCTATGTCCAGCAATATAAATTTTAGATGTTTTATCCATGATTTTTTTTAGTCAGTTTAATATCGCTTTCAACCATTATCCTCACCAACTCTTCAAAAGAGGTTTTCTTGGGATTCCAGCCTAGCAAAGTTTTGGCTTTAGTTGGGTCGCCTAATAGTTGCTCAACCTCTGCGGGTCTAAAATACTTTTGGTCAACTTCAACAATAACATTTCCAGTTTTAACATCAATGCCTTTTTCCTCTACTCCCTTTCCCTCCCATTTGAGTTCAATTCCCGCATTCTTGAATGCGAGGGTTGCAAATTCTCTAACGGAATGATATTCTCCGGTGGCTATAACAAAATCTTCTGGCTCTTTGTGCTGTAAAATTAGCCACATGCACTCAACATAATCCTTTGCATATCCCCAATCTCGCAAGGAATCCAAATTGCCCAAATACAGCTTGCTCTGCAAACCCAATGAAATGCGTGCAGCCGCTAGTGTGATTTTTCTGGTGACAAAAGTTTCGCCGCGCCTCTCGCTTTCGTGGTTAAAGAGAATACCATTAACCGCATACATTCCATAGCTTTCGCGGTAATTTTTTGTTATCCAAAAACCGTAGAGTTTTGCAACTCCGTAAGGAGAGCGTGGATAAAAAGGAGTGCTTTCTTTTTGTGGAATTTCTTGAACCAAGCCGTAAAGTTCGCTTGTGCTTGCCTGATAAATGCGAGTTTCCTTTTCCATGCCTAAAATTCGCACTGCTTCTAAAAGGCGAAGGGTTCCAATAGCATCTGCTTCTGCTGTATATTCTGGCACGTCAAAAGAAACTTTTACGTGGCTTTGCGCCGCGAGGTTATATATTTCATCTGGCTGAACCAATTGCAAAATGCGAATCAGCGAGCTGGAATCAGTCATATCGCCATAATGCAGGTTTACAAGCCGCTTTTGCTTCATATCGCGCACCCATTCATCCAAATAAAGATGCTCTATGCGCCCGGTATTAAATGAGCTGCTACGGCGCATAATGCCGTGAACCTCATAACCTTTTTCAAGCAAAAACTCCGCTAAAAACGACCCGTCCTGACCTGTTATGCCAGTGATAAGAGCTTTTTTCATAGAGAAAAGATAGAAAATTGTCTGAACCAGAATTCACAGAATTTCAGGAATTCTCAGAATGAACCTCATTTTTGGGTTTATTTTGAATTTTTTCCAGTTTTGTTTCATTATTTTTTCTCAGGTCTTGGAATTACTACTTTGAATTGCTCGCCTTCAACATCATTAATAAGTTCAACGTTGGGTTGATTTTCAAAAACCCTTGTAATACCTGAACCAAACCCACGATAAATCATTAACTTAGAACAATAGGAAACTAAAAGATTGTTTCTAACGACCGCATTACCCATTTTTATATTTTCAATTGTGAGGCTATTAGGCAATAAACCTGGACTTACAATTTCAATCCTATTATCGAAAATCATTATTCTTATGGGTGAGTTTTTTGAATAATCCCTGTGGACTAACGCATTTTGAAGTAATTCTTCTAGTGCTATTTGTGAAACTTCCAATTTGCCGATAGAATTAAAATTCTGTCCTGCCTGAATATGATGTAAATTAGTGGTAAGGAATCTCATTGCTTCTTCATATATTTCTGGAATAGTCCCTTCAATATCTTGGCTACTTCGGTAATCAGTACCACCAATACTATTGCCAAAAAATGAAACGGCTTTAACACAAAAAGCAGGTCTGTATTTTTGTGGATTTTTTGCAAAAAATAATAAACCTCCTAATGTAAGATTACCATCTTTTAGTATGTTCAAATTGGTCAAGAGAGTTTCTGTTATTTTTTCTATTCCCTCTCTTTGAATTTTTTTTATGTATTTTTCAACTTTTGAAAAATTAACATCATCAGTTGTAGTCTGTGGAATAATCATTTCATCTAAACATATTAAACCACTTTGCTGGAATAGTCGGATTTGTTCATTATTGTCGGTCAACTTTCTTTTATCTGGCCCCTGCTTAATCCAAATGGTTCCATTATTGTCCTTATATGGTTTAGATATTCCTTCATCGATATAAGTTAGTAATACTTTCTTTTGCTCTGTTTCAGTATTGCCATCAATTGAAACAAAATCTGTTCTAATATATATAGACGGTTTAACCAAATCATTGGCTATGGTTGCTAGCTTATTGCTTGTGTTTTGCAAACTATTGTAATCCAAACCGACAATTACTCCGGTTTTGTCTTCCACACCAAAGATAATTATACCTCCCTTTGAGTTTGACATTGCAATCATTTCAGCTGCAATCTTATCCTGATTGTCAAATTCTCGTTTGAATTGCACTTTGCTTGTTTCGCCAGTACTGATAATGTCTAATAATTCTATCGCATTCATAACTTTTTTGCTTCCCAGATTTTGTAAATATTTTTCCGTATATCAAAAGCTTCTTTCCCACCTTCCATAATTCCGATTATTTTCTCCTGAATTTCTCTGCAATCAATGCTGCCTTTTTCAACTAGTATTTCAGTATCTGGTACATATTGACAGGCAATCAACATTTCACTATCACCTAATACTGGAATATTGGCATTGTGTGTAGCAAATATAAACTGCATTTGCCCTTTCAATCGTTTAATTTCTTTTATTACATCGTTATATATTGTTTGATTATCTAAATCATCTTCGGGTTGGTCAATAATCAAAATATCATTTTCTTTTTGTGCCAATAAAAATAAAATCAATGCAGAAGCTCGTTGACCTAAGGAATGTTCCTTTAATGGTTTGTCATTAAATTTGATTATTATCTGATTTTCAACTTGATAAGTTAATAAATCAAACAGATTAGATTTAAATCGGTTCTTGATATCTACTAATTGATTATCAGTCACAATTTCAGATATTTTTCTAAAATCATCTTTAAAAATATCAATAAAATCGGGATATGATTTTTTAATCTCGGTATAATTGTTTTCTCGCAAACCTGTACCTTTAAAAACTTCTTGTAATTTAATCAGAAACTTGTCTTTCCGCCCTTTGTAAACAACGTCAATTAGTAATTTTCCACCCAATTGGTTAATTTTGCTAACTTCGGCATTTAATAATTTATATCTTTCATACCAAAGATTATCTAAATAGTTGATGGATTCATTAAGTTGTTTTCTTAGTTCGATTCTTTTATTTTCAGATTTATTAATTTCAATTAGTTTTAATTTGGACATCTCAAGTTCCCTAGTAATTTTTATAAAGTCATCGGGGTTGAGTTCTGGGATGTTGATTTCTCGCTTGATTTTGGCAAATTCTTCTTTTAATTTTTCTCGCTTATTAGATAATTTGTCAATCAAATCTTTAAATGCAATATAAATTTTTTGTGAAATTTTTAATATTATTTTTAATTGTTCATAATTACCTTTTAAATCTTTAAGTAAATTATTAGCTTCTTCAAACAATTCTACATTGATAGACGAAGAAATAGGTTGATTTACCAAATATTCGTGATTCTGTATAACCAACGTTAAATCATTAATGTAGTGTTCTATTCCTAAAAGTCGATTTTGTAGAATATTGATATCGGATTCAAAAGAGGTTTGTTGCTGCAATTTTTCAGCAATTCCTTTTTCTTTGAAAACTTGCAATTTGTACTCTGCATCGGCTTTTGCCGTTTCGTTTTCTTTTCTAAGTTGAGAAAGATTGCCCAAACTCATCCTTTCGTTTATAATTCGCTGTATTTCACGTTTTTGCCCATTAATTTTTGTTTGTATATCATCCAATTTTCCACCAATAAGTTTATTAACCAAATCGTTTTCAAAATCTGCATTTTTATTAGAAAGATCTTTTTGTCCGAAATAAATAGGTTGTTGAAGAATAGCGTTCAACGTTATTCCCTGTTGCAATTCTTCGTTTTTATAAATATCTTCTTTTTGTCCATAGATACGTTCTACAGTATAAATTTTACCATACCTATCTATTATTTCAACAATTGCTTTTCCACCGCTTCTAAGTATATGCTTGATAAGATCATCCTTATAATCCTTATCCATTGCTTGCGTTCCTAGTGGAATATTCAAAGCATACCTCAATATTTCAAGTACCGAAGATTTTCCACTACCTCTTATTCCTATTAAATTATTAAGTTCAGGCGAAAAGAATATTTTTTTCCCATTTAACAATCCGCCTTCAAAAGCAATGGATTTAATATAGGAATTGTAAATTTTAGGAATTTCTTTTGGTTTTAACCTATTTTTAAAATCTGTCAGAGCGTATTGGATTGCCTCAAAATTAAAATCGCCTATTTTTAAATAGGTTATCTTTCCCTTTCCTATACCGTTTATACCTTCTTGAGCATTATCAGAACCTTCCACACACGCAATTTCTCTTTCTGTTTTTTTACATAATACTTCGTAGTTTTCTAAATTGCCACTTTTTTGTACTGCTAAAACTTTATCAAAAGCATCTTGTATGACAAAAGCTTCAAGAGTTCGTCCTTGCAATACGTGGAATAAACCATTAGTTGCATCAATATGCGCAAGTATAATGAAATAATTAAGCCCGATACTATCTAACTTCTCCACAACTTCCTTTAAATCCAAAACGGAATCTTTATATGGCGGCGTTGCAGGATTATCTATTCCGTAAAATGCGTTTGTAAGAAAACTATTAATATTATCGGTTTGTCCTTTATACCAGGTTTCTTCAAAAACAATCAAAATATGGATGCCCTCTTTGAGCGAAAATTCCACTCCTGGGAAAAGACCTATTCCATTTTCCGAGGCTTTCTTTTTAAGAACTTTAAATTCTTCCTTATTAAATTTATTATGATTAGTAATAACGCCTATGCGAATATTCTGTTCTATTAACTTATTGACATAAGCATTTACAAAATCATTTTCTTCACCAGAATAATTAAATTCACTATCGGATTTTGTATGCAAATGAAAATCCGCACGTAGCCATTCTGAACCATTTTTAAATATATTTTCCATAACTTTCTCCTACACCACCATCAACTCCACCCCAGTATCCCTCATCTGCAAGGCAGTATTCGTTTTCAACTCGTCACTAATATAGTAAAAATCATTGTTATCCCATAAAAACTTGCATTTTTGTACTCCCCAAAGGAGAATTTGCTATATTTACGCCTATGAATAGATATACAATACTCCTTGCAGCAATACTCAGCATCTCCTTGCTCTCCTCTTGTACAAATAACGACAACGAAACCTTACAGACTTACACGTACTGCGTTTATTCTGCTGATAAATTCTGTGCGGATGGTCCTTTTACCACGTGCCAAGAAAACGGAAGGTTGAGCAACACCTGTCCTTACAATTCAAGCTCTTCGCCAAGCGGCGGTTCTTCGTCTAATTCAAAGCCAAGCAGTAGTTCTAATGCGTATGTTGGCGGTTCTTGTAATATAAGTAGTTACAGAACTAAGCGAATAGGCAACCAAACTTGGATGGCAGAGAATTTGAACTGCAATGTTGCGGGTAGTGTATGTTATAACAATGACCCTGCTAACTGCACCAAGTATGGTAGGCTTTACAATTGGAAAACGGCAATGTCTGTTTGCCCTAGCGGTTGGCATTTGCCAAGCAAAGATGATTGGTACAAATTGGCAAGTTACGTTGTGAACAACAGTAGTTGCAGTAATTGTGCTGGGTTGCTTTTGAAATCGACTGACGGGTGGTACAATAATGGCAACGGTGTGGACAAGTATGACTTTTCTGCCCTGCCTGGCGGGGGCGGATCTTCTGCCGGTGATTTTTTCTTTGTCGGCGAATACGGTAGCTGGTGGAGTAGCTTAGAGTACGATAGCGTCGGTGCTTATGGACTGATCATAGGCTACGATGACGTGCCCGCGTTTTACGACATCAATGCTAAGAGCAGCTTGGTCAGTGTTCGTTGTCTTCAAGACTAACACGTTGGTTTCGGCTACGCTCAACCAACGCTCATTGAGCGAAACCGAGATGAGCGGTGCAAACGTAGGTGGCAGGGCGATTTAAAGCCACTAAATGCAGTTCATTCTGAATAAGCATACCCACAGACTTGGTAGAGCATTTATAGATGGGCTTTTCTCACCATTCTGTTTATTCTGGTTCAGACAAAAGGAATTAAAACAACGCCCGTATTAAAATAGATATGCCACCTAAGTTCCAAGAATCTAACACTCTGTCTTTTGAGCTGGATTTAGCATCTATGCTCAATAAACCCATTTCGCCAAAAACAGATAAATTCATCCATTCCCAAAAACGGTAACCAAAAAACATCCCATATCCATTGCCCAGAGGCTCAAAATCTGCCTTTGCCTTGCCCCAAGAGGAATTAATTTCCGTGGGTGGAAGCAACCAATAGTAACGCAGGAACAGGCTAAAATAATCGTTGTCTCTTAAACTGATTAAATTCGGGGAAATAAGCAGGCGATATTCCGCAAAAACTGGTAATGCTTTTATAGTGTACTTAAAATTATGAATTTTGCTTTCCTTATCTGTTAAAATAACAGACTCACTATTGTACAAAAAACCTGCCCCCAAACTTAGGGAATGCACATCGCTGAATTGCCATATTATGCCTGCCGATATAGGAAAAACCAAATTAACTGTTTCAAAATCCTGTTTTATTGGTGGAGTATGACCCGCAGTATCTGCTTTATAATCCTTTTCGTATTCGTTGTATTTGGAAATCAAAAGATTTTGGAAAGTCGAACGTTTCTTAAATGTTATAAACTGCGCTCCGGTGGAGACAAAAAAATGCAATCCTGGTTTTATTTTTGCAGAATCTGAGGTAGCAGTATCTACGGGAGTAGGTTTAAGTGTAGTATCGATAGAAGCAGTATCAACAGGAGTGGCTTTAAGCGTAGTGTCTATAGAAGTAGTATCAACAGAAGCGGAATCTTTTGGCAATAAAACAAAAGAGGAATCTTGCGAAAATACTATTCCAAAAAAAACCAAGAAAAAAAATAAAAAGTTTCTCATTTTCTGCTGCCCTAAGCGTAATCGCAATATAGAAATTTCTACCTTACACGAAATGCCCCTTGCAAAAATAACAGAATATGCAAAATTGGTTCGCTTAAGCCACACGCTTTTTGCGCTTCCTTTTGCGCTCGCCTCAATGCTCGCCGCCGCAAACGGATTACCTTCCGCAAAAGTTTTTTTGCTAATCTTGGCTTGTATGTTTGCCGCAAGGAATGGTGCAATGGCATTTAACAGGCTTGCAGATGCAAGATTCGATTCGCTCAATCCACGCACGGCTTCAAGGCATTTGCCAGCAGGCAGATTATCAAAAAATGGAGTAATTGTTTTTATAGTACTCAACGGAGTTGCGTTCGTTTTTTTTGCTTGGCTTTTAAATCCCTTTGCTTTTTATTGCTCTTTGCCATTGTTTTTATTTTTGCTCTCTTACTCGCTCTGGAAACGTTTTTCTTCTCTCTCACATTTTATGCTGGGCTTTGCCATAGGGGCAAGCCCGCTCGGAGCTTGGATTGCGGTTAGGGGAGAACCTTCGATTTTCCCGATTATGCTCGGAATTATATTGGCATTTTGGATGGCGGGTTTTGATATAATTTACGCAAGCCAAGATATGGAATCTGACAAAGCCTTGGGTTTGCACTCAATACCTGCTAAATTTGGAATTGAAAAATCCATGAGAATTTCCCTTTTTTGCCACATAACTATGCTGCTCCTTGCCACCGTCACGGGAATTTATTGGAATTTGGGCTTGCCTTGGTTAATTTCTTTTGCTGTTATTTCCATAGCTCTTTTATATGTGCACCTTTTTAGAAAATCAAACGATTTGGACTGCATGAACAGGGATTTTTTTTTGGCAAATATCGCAATAAGTTTTTTAGTTTTGCTAGGACTTGGAACCTCAATTTTCATCGGAGATACAAATGCGTTTATTCCCTAAAATGCCAGGCAGCGCTAACTTTTGGCGCAAATGGAATGTGTTTTGCATAATGTTCATCGGCTCTTGCCTGCTGGCAGGTCGTTTTTTTAGCAACGTGCCAGATGTGGTGGATTCCGCCGAAGACCTTATGTGGTTTGGCTTTGGCGGTTTAATCCTTGGCTTTATTGTGCAATTTTTCCAAGGGCGAAAATAGGTGCGCTAATGGCACGCAGCCTTGTGGGACCAAGCGATAAAAAAGTGGCATTTTTGTTTTTCATAACTTCAAGTTCGTTGTGAGAAAATCCGCCTTCGGGACCGATTACAATTGATAATGGATAATTTATAGCAGATAATGAACTATTGCCTATTTGGTCGCAAACTATTAGGTTGCCTTTGAAATTTTCCAAAAAATCGTTCAAAAAAACAGGGGCTTTTATCTCTGTTAGCCAAGATTTGCGGCTTTGTTTGAGAGCCACAAGGCTTTTTGATTCCATTCTACGGCGTAGCCTACCTAGTTCAGAATCCCTCGGTTCCTGGCTCCTTTCCGTTCTCAGCAGGTGAATTGCCGCAAGCGGCATTTGTGCTGCGTGGAATGTAATTTCTTCTTCGCCGCCATCTGATAAACACCCTATTGCCAAATGAACTTGCGGCTGTGGTTCTTGCTTGCTTATGCTTTTAATATAAACCTTGCAAGTTTTTTGAGCTACATCTCCAAGCTCGGCATCTGCAAATCTACCCTTTCCATCGCATAAAGTCAAAGAATCGCCCTTAAGTGCCCTAAAAGACCTAGTTATATGGGTACTTTCGGCTTGGCTTAAAGTAGCTTCGCCAATCATTAAATTATCCAAAAAAAAGTTGCTATCTATATGCACAAGAAGAGGGAGAGGGATTCGAACCCTCGTTACGTGAGTAAACACGCTTTCCAAGCGTGCGCCTTAAACCACTCGGCCATCCCTCCCG
>JAITFP010000016.1 GCA_031281275.1 Candidatus Fibrimonadaceae bacterium | reverse complement strand
AAAGCTGGCAAAATTTTGATGGCAACCGTGAAAGGCGATGTGCACGATATTGGGAAAAACATAGTGTCCCTTGTTCTTGCCTGCAACAACTACGAAATTATAGACCTTGGAGTTATGTGCCCGGCAGAGAAAATTTTGGAAGCGGTAAAGGAACACCTGCCGAATTTGGTTGGTCTTTCGGGGCTTATAACGCCAAGCCTTGCAGAGATGAGCTTTGTTGTGGAAACACTTTCAAAAGAAAATCTTGGAATTCCTGTTATGATAGGCGGAGCCACAACTTCTGCTTTGCACACCGCTGCAAAAATAGCCACAGTTGGAAAGCAGCCTGTTGTTTATGTGCCAGATGCTGGCAAAGCGGTTTTTGTGGCGGAATCCATTTTAAATAAATCCAAGCAGAATGTATTTTTCCAAGAGAATTTTGAAAAGCAGCAAAAGCTGAGGGAGGCTTTGAGCCGCAAAGAGGAGAAGCCTTTGACCCCGATTGAGGAAGCGAGGGGCAAGGGGTTGGAGTTGTTTTAGGATTTTTCTATATTTCTGCGTATAAGGATAAGGAGCAAAATGACCGTAGCTACAATGTTGATGAAAGAAATAGAAGCCCTGCCAGAAGAGTATGTGGCGGAGGCTTTGGATTTTGTTTTATTTTTAAGAACAAAGAAGGCTAATAATATGCCTGAAAGAGCAAGGGTAAAATCTATGTTTGGTGCGTTTCCTGGTATAAGTACTGATGTGGAACGAGATGAAGAAGATAGGGTATGAATATAATAGATTCTTCTTTATGGCTTGAATATTTTTCTGGAACTTTGAAGAACAAGTTTATTGTTGATTTAATAGAAGATTCTGCCAATCAATATGTTCCTAGCATTTGTGTTTATGAAGTGTATAAAAGAATGCTTATAGATAAAGATGAAACTGTTGCTTTATCTTCAACAGAGTTTATGCAAAATGCCGTAGTTGTTAGCATAACTCCTAAAATTGCTATTCTTGCTGCAAAATTAAGTAGAGATTATGGGCTTCCAATGGCAGATAGCATAATTTATGCGACTGCTAAAATTTATGATGCGGAAGTTTATACGCAAGATAGACATTTTGAAAATTTGGAACGGGTGTTTTATTTTGGTAAGGAAACGATAAATGGATAATTTTACCCTATAGAGGAAGCGAGGGGTAAGGGATTGGAGTTGTTTGCTTGAACCACAAATCAAAGTGGCACATTTTTTGCACTATAAAATTGATATTAAGTTTTTAAAAAATATGCCGATAAGGAGAATAAACAATGAAAATAAATCCACCTAATTACAACCCAGGCTTTGACTGGTCAAATAGGCGTAGTTTTGACGAAGCAGTTATAAAAGCAGATAGAGAGCGTTCCTCTGATGACTCCGCAGCAGTGGTAAGCATAAGCCTAGAAGCATTACTAGCGAAAGCCGCAAGCCAGCCAACCCAAGAACCTGGACCGTCACGCACAACGAGTGGCATGTATTGCAATTATATAAGGTCTTGGTATCACGAAGTATTTGCAGAGGCGCATAAGAATGGCATTTCTTTTGAAGAAGCAATGAAAATGTACGGCAAGGAAATTGCGGAATTTGTCGTTGGAGAAAATATGAAAAGAGAAGCGCTTTACGCTGGGAAATTCCCTGATAAATATCCTGAGGGCAGAGAGCAAGAATTTTTAGACGAATTAAAGGCTTTTTTAGATGGTGCAACTCGCCGTATAAATGGGGAATCTCTTAAAGACGCTTTTGAAGGCTATGATATTGAAAAAGCAATGGAAAAATTTGGACCAGCTATGGATATATTTTTTATGAATCGTCATGAATATTTTGATAAAGATTCAAATAGCACAATAGTTGGCTACTGGAGCGATCGCTACGAAAAATATGTTTACCCGCCGAAACCTGAACAGAGCGAAGAAATCAATGAAAATGTTCCACAAAAAGAAGACAGCATTAACGTTTCGCCCCAAGATAAGAGTGCGATTAGGAATGCGATTTTTAAGAATTCTGCGGAACAAATGATTGCATCGTTTCACAAGAAAGGAAATGAAATTGCAAATGGGTATATTAATTATGAAAAAGTTCGATGATTGGCAGGATTTATCTGAGGATTCCAATTATGTGTGAGCAAAATTCAAATGAACAAAGATTATCAATTCCAATAATAATATTATTAGGATTAGCACCAGGGCTGATTATTCTCTTTTGGGCATTTGTCTTTTCAAGCCCATTTTTTGGCATAAATTTTTCAATAGTATTATCACTAATGTTAGCAATAATTTTAGGACTAATCCCGACAGAATTAGGAATATTAAAATATATCGCAAAAAAAGAAAACAAAAAAATAAAAGACTTAATTCTGTATAAAAATAAAACTCCAAAATTGAGAATGTTTTTGTCAATAATTATCTCATTCATAATTTTGGGGCTTGCTTTTTCGTTAATATCTTCTTATGAACTAAAATTATGGAAAATATTTGATTTTGTACCTGATTGGTTTAGGCTTGAAAGGGCAAATTTACAAGAAATGAAATATTTACAAATCACCGTAATATTAACATTCATTTTCAACGGCTTTTTAGGACCAATAGTAGAAGAAATATATTTTAGAGGTTATCTACTGCCACGAATGGGTGTTTTCGGTAAATTTGCCCCCTTAATGAATTCAATATTATTTTCATTATATCATTTTTTCACACCTTGGCAAAATATCACAAGGATAGTGGCGTGTACTCCAATGGTATACTCTGTATGGATAAACAAGGACATAAAAATTGGAATAATAGTGCATTGTTCAGGTAATCTTGTAGGAGTTGTAGGTATGCTACAATTATTATTATCAAGGTAGTTATAGATTTATAGAAAGAAATGAATATTAGATATTACATCAGTGGATAGAGACATATCGGAAAATATAGTAAAATTTTGTGGAAAAAGCAGCAAAAGTTTAGGGAGGCTTTGAGCCGTAAAGAGGAAAAGGTGTTAACGCCGATTGAGGAAGCGAGGGGTAAGGGGTTGGAGTTGTTTTAGGTCTTACGATAATTTCGTATCATACCCACCAATTTTTCCACAGCCTCATCCTCGGTTCCATTGTTATCCAGAGATAAATCTGCTAGTTTTTCAAAATGCTGAAATTCTTCTGCATAAAGCCTTATGGTTTCTGCTTGCATATTTATTTCTTGACCAGTGGTCATATTTTGCAAAACTAACCTGCGCTTCTTTTTCTTTGCCTCCTCAAGCATAGTTTTTAAATCTCGTTTAACGTGAATTATGGTACCTAGCTTTTTCATAACTTTGGTATCTAATTGAGTAAGCACGCTTTCGGGATAGACTTCAATTATGGCTGGACCTTTGAGTTCCACAAGCTCGGCTTCAAGTTTGCGATGTTCCTCCATAACCCGCATAAGGTTTCTATATAGGAACAATTCTGCCGGATTATCGAGATTTAATCTCTCGTATGCCAGTTGATCCGTATCATAAAACGGTATTTGCAATTTTTCTGCCGCCCGCTTGCCGATGGTTGATTTGCCGCAATTAGGAATGCCAATTAAAACGAACTTATCCGTCACTTTTGATTTCATAAGTATTCTCCAAAATGAGAATTGTTTTGCAGAGGCTTCGGGATGTAGATAAAAATAATAATCCTCTGCAAGGGGTAATATAGAAAATTTCAGGGAATTATAGTAATAAATCACCACGTCTTCACCGCTAATATTCAAATTTGAAACTTTATCGTGCCAATACCTCAGCCCATTGAACGAATAAGGTATCAGTACAAGGCAAGAAATTGCTTTATTTTTTTATATATTTCGCAATTTTTCCATCGTCATCTGTAAGAGTAAGGTTTTTACCCAATATTTCATAATTATATGCGGAACCAAATAATGATGAGGTAATTACAAAACGTTTGTTTTCTACTTTCCATGAAATAGTCATTTTTTCCACAACGCCAGTTCCATCCTTAAATAATTCTAAATCGTCTGGCAACCCACTCGGTGCCTTAGAACCATCTTCGGTTTCCCATTTACCTACAAATGCTGATTGACCATCGTCATTACATCCTACTAATGTAACTATTATGGTTAACGTAAAGAAAATTGTAATTGCTTTGAATAACAACCCTTTTCTTTTGATAATTTGTTCCTTTGCCATTGTATCACCTCTCTTTTATTATTTGATTAAAATATAGAAATATTTTTTAATTTGTCGGATGAAAAACTGAAAATTTAATAGTTAAAGTGCGTATTATATATGTTTGCAAAGATAGCATGGTGATTTTTCTCTATAACTCCCAAAATTTCAGAATTTACTTAAAAAACTCCTTCATAGCTCCGCAAACCTTTCTCAGTTCCTCTTCTGAAATTATATAAGGCGGCATAGTATATACAACATTCAAAAATGGGCGTAGCCACACACCGCGAGACCGTGCAAACTCCTGAATACCTGAATGATAGCTTTCATTCAATGTTTCTATAATCCCACAAGCACCAAACACACGTGCTTCCTTAACTCCCTTAGCCTCAAAGCCTAATAACTCCTCTTTTAATATTTCGTTTATGCGAGCAATTTTTCCTAAATAATTTTCACGTTCAAAAATTTTGAGAGAAGCAAGAGCAGCAGAACAAGCCAAGGCGTTTCCCATAAAAGTTGGTCCGTGCATAAATGCTTTTTCGTAGCTCTCTCCCAAAAATGAATTATAAACATTATCTGTTGCAAGAGTTGCAGAAAGTCCTAGATAACCTGCCGTTAAGCCTTTGCCCAAAACCATAATATCTGGGGTTATGCCTGCTTGTTCGCAAGCGAACATCGTTCCTGTGCGTCCAAACCCAGTTGCAACCTCGTCTGCTATAAGTAGCACATTATATTGTGAGCAAAGTTTTTTCGCTCCGCTCAAAAATTCCGGTGGGTAAAAATTAAAACCCCCTGCGCCCTGTAATAGAGGTTCGCAGGCAAAGGCGGCAATTTCGCCGTTGTGTTCCTCAAATAGTTTTTCCATTTCTTGCAGAGATGGGTGGATAAAAAATTGCTTTGGCAGAAATCCCTTGAAAAGATGGTGCATACCTTCTTCTGGGTCTCCAATGGACATCACTCCGGTTGTATCGCCGTGATAGCCTCTATACAAACTTGCAAATTTGGTTTTGCCATCAATGCCATTGTTTTTAAAAAACTGTACCGCCATTTTCATGGCAACTTCCATTCCAACCGAGCCGGAATCCGCAAAAAACACGTGATTTAGTCCATGCGGGGTTATGCGCACAAGTTCATTTGCCAACTTTTCCGCAGGTTCATGGGTTAAGCCGCCTAGCATAACGTGCGAGAATTTTTGCATTTGCTCTTCAAGAGCAGAATTTATTTTTGGATGGTTATAGCCGTGAATTGCGCACCACCAACTGGAGATGGAATCTATGAGTTCTTGCCCGTCTTCTAAATAAATTTTTACACCCTTGGCATTTGCTACCTTTAGGGGTGGTGGCATTGTTTGCATTTGAGCATAAGGAAACCAGAGATTAGGCAAGGGAGTAATATAGAAAATTGCTGGCGGAAAAATATTTTACTATATTCCCATTAGAATGATATCTTTCCTTCACGTGTCAAAAACTTATGATGGCGGCAATGTTGCGCTTTCTAATATCAATTTGAAAATAACCAAGGGCGAGTTTGTGTTTTTGACCGGAGCAAGCGGTGCTGGCAAAACAACGCTTTTGAGAATGATTTATATGGATGAATTTCCAGATAGAGAGGGTAATGGGCAGGTTTTGATAGATTTTGGCACTGAGCATTTTGATAGCAAAAAAATATCCATTGGGCGTATTCAGGCTTTAAGACGGAAAATAGGAATAGTGTTTCAGGATTTTAAATTGCTTGGCGATAGAACAGTTGCGGAAAATGTTGCTCTTTCGCTTTTGGTTTCCAGTAATTTTTCTCAGGCAGAGATAAAAAAACAGGTTTTGGAAACACTTAGCGCAGTTGGGATTTTGCAAAAGAAAAATTCTCTGCCGGCAGGACTCTCTGGCGGCGAGCAGCAGAGGGTAGCCATTGCTAGGGCAATGATACACAGCCCATACCTTTTGATTGCAGACGAACCAACAGGTAACTTAGACCCAGAAAACGCGGGTGAGGTTTTTAGAATTTTCCAAAAGATAAATGCGAGCGGGACCGCAGTGATAATGGCAACTCACAACCCGACATTTTATCAAAACACGCCGTACAGACATTTAATTATGAAACAAGGATTTTTACAAAGGGAAATTTTGTGAACTCTCAATTAGTATTAAAACCCACTTCTCATTTCAGTGGCGAAGTTAAAGTTCCGGGTTCAAAAAGCATTTCCAATAGGGTATTGTTGATGGGAGCTTTGGCAGAAGGGGAGAGCAAATTCATTGAGATTTTGGAAAGCGAAGATACAAGATACATGAGAGAGGCTCTTGAAAAACTTGGAAAAAATTTTTCAAACGAAAAAGCGGAACTGTTTTTGGGCAATGCAGGAACGGCAATGCGTTCTTTAACGGCTGCGCTGTGCTTGAAAAACGGTGAATATATTTTGAGCGGTGAACCTAGAATGCACGAGAGACCCATAAAAGATTTGGTGGATGCTTTGAGAACACTGGGTGCAAATATTGAATATTTGGAGAATGAAGGTTGTCCGCCTTTGAAAATAAAGGCGAATGGATTAAATGGGGGAATTGTTCATATAAAAGGAAATATATCCAGCCAGTTTTTATCTGCCTTGTTGATTGCCGCTCCATATTGCAGAGAACCTTTGGAAATAATTGTGGATGGTGAATTAATATCGAGACCTTATGTGTATATGACAATTCGCTTGATGGAAAAGTTTGGAATAAAAGTGGAGAATAACGACTATAAAAGTTTCAAGGTGGAAAAAGGAGTTTACAAAGCCCAGACTCTTGAAATAGAAGGCGATGCTTCGTCTGCAAGTTATTTTTGGGCGGCAAAGGTAATTACAAAAGGAAATGTGGTTGTAAAAGGCATTGAGAAAAACGGCTTGCAAGGCGATGTGAAATTTTTGGAAGTATTGGAAAAAATGGGCGAAGACTTAAATGGCATAACCATAGATGCAACTCTTTTTCCAGATGCCGCAATGACAATTTGCCCCCTTGCTTGCTATGCAAAAGGCAAAACAAAAATCACAGGCATAGCGAGCTGGAAAGTAAAGGAAACAGATAGAATTTCTGCAATGGCAAACGAACTTCGCAAAGTTGGTGCAGAAGCAATAACTGGAGACGATTTTATAGAAATAACTCCACCAAAAGAAATTTTGCCTGCAACAATAGAAACCTATAACGACCACAGAATGGCAATGTGCTTTAGCTTGCTTTCCTTGAATTCACCAAATAAAAATGGGGCAGAGATAACAATACTAAATCCAGAATGTGTGAATAAAACTTTTCCGAATTATTTTGGAGAATTCATAAGATTATCCGCAACTTTGCAATAGCCTATACCCAAAATGCAGGGGTCCCAAAATTTGTGAACGTAAAGCAGACCTACATTTTTTTCTAACCTAGTTTCATCGTATGCGTTTTCTCCTGCTATATATCTTCGTGCCACCAAATTTGCGTTTAAGTCTAGTGATGGGTCTATGAAATTGCGGCTTATGTCTGTTGAATCAAAAACTGGCAACGAATAGCGAAGACCGGCTTCGTACGATTGATCGTAGCTGCGATTTGAACTTTCATCACTTGACCAACCCAAAATAGCTTCTAAATTTGAAACCCATCTGGAAAGGCTTATTGGAACTCGTATATAATTTGTGTCTTGTTCTGTGGAATTTTTTTCGCCGAATATCTGCCATTTAAAGTCTATATTTCCAACCACGTTTCCACCTAAACTTTTATTTATGGTAGAAGACATAAACTTGCCCAGAAACTTTCCTGCTAACTTATTGCGGTCAATGGGGGTACCAGAAGTGTAGTCTTCCGATATGCAGCCCAAAAGCATACTGTAATAGATAAGTGCTGTTGAAGCTTCTATATCGCAGTTTGCTGTTGGTTGCATATTCAATTTTGCAAAGGGACCGGTTACATTCATATTGATTGTGCAATTTTTTTCATTTGAACCTTCTTCTGGCATGCAAAATGGATAGTTGTTGGAGGCTTGCAAGTCTATTATACCTTGTTTTATGGGAGTGTTTAGCCAGTAAAGCCTTAAACGTGACAAATCAAACATAGTTAAGCCTTTATAGCCAATTTGTCCTTTGCCAACGGCATTTATATCACCAGATAGAAGAATATTTCTAGTTGTTCCTAATACAGATACATTCACCACAAATGCAAATGCCGCGAGATTGGAGCTTATGGTTGCCGCATCCATTCCAGATGTTTGAAGTTTTATATTAAGGGTTGTGGGTCGGCTGGTCATAGCGTGCATTTCGGTTGTATTTACCCTTTTTTCTTTCACCAGCGATTCGCGAAATTTATTTATGACTTTAAGTGTTTTGTCTAAATGCATAGGGTCCGGCATTAAATCCATATTTTTTCGGTAAGATGCTTTGCTTATTTCAAAATTTCCCGTTATGCTTGAATTTGTTTGAGTTTGCTCTATTTGAAATGGGAAATGATATGCTGCATTCCCTTTTAATGTTGCAGAGGCAGTTCCATATTCTGGGCTTTCCATGCGATAGGAAATTGATGGTAGTTCAGCAAAAACAGTTACTCCAGCAGGGTCAATTTTTGTTTTTCCAGTTCCATTTTTAATTTTAATCTGATGTTCATTCAATAAAAACAATGTGAATTGATCCGTATAGAAAGAGAATTCTTTCAAATTTGCACTGTTTAAGTCAAATTGCAACTTAGCTATTATTTTTTCATCTTGTTCCCCATATATAAAAGCGGAATCCACCGAAACAATGCCTTTTTTAATGTGCCCATCAAATGTAAAGGGTATTTTGAGAATTCCCATTTCATAAGAATTTTTCTTTGTGCTGAAATTTGCTGTTAAAGAATCCAAAATATTTTTTCCTAGCGAACTTTTTGCCGATATGCTGATATTTGTGTTTTTGACTTCACCCACTCCGTTTGGCAAAAACCAGTCGCCCAGCACCTGTATATTTCCAGATATTTTTTCCATATCTTTGTTCACAATCCCTTCAAATTTCAAGCTTCCCGCGTTGTCTATGTTGTTTGCCGCATAAGAAACAAAAATTGGCAAATCGCTTTTTTGCCCGATATTGTTTACATTTAGCTCCAAATCTCCGTTCCACAAGCCTCCAGTTAAAAAGATGGGTGCGGAAATTTTTGCAGAATACCCGGAGGCTTCTAATTTTAAATTCGGGAAACTTACAGTGCTTGGATCCAAACCTCTAAGAATTATTTTTGAAAGGTCAAATTTGCCTGCCAAACCGATGTTTTTATCGTATTCCAAGTTTCCCTTTGCTATTCCGCTCAAAAGAGTTGAGTCTTTGAATATTGCCAAAAGGGAAACGATGTCCATAGAAGGAACCTTTATGCCTGCTTGCTGAATTTCCAGATTTTTTCGAGCTTCGTTTGGTATGAGCGCTGATAAATAACCTTCAATTCTTTTTTCGTTTTGCTCTAATTCAAAATTTTTAACTATTAAAGAATCTCCGAGCATTTCAATATCTGATTTTGCATTTATTTTGTAGTTTTTAATTTCTGTGGATAGCGAAACAGAAGCTTTCCCTTTTCTGTTTCCAAAATCCTGTTTTAAGTTTCCACTTATAAATCCGCTGTAGCCTTTTAGCATATCGGGGTCTGCATAAGGCAATTCATGAGAATTTAAGTTTTGCAGGCTGAGTTCTATTTTTGGCTCAAATGTTCCGTGAATTTCTGCATTGCCTCCGTTTGATTGATTTAATTTAAATGTAAAGAATTCCTTTGACCACATAACTTCTCCAGTAAACTCGCTTTTGTAACCTCCGCGTTTTATTGTGCCCTGTGGAAAATGGATGCCATCTGAATTTAACCATAGATTCACATCAAGTTCGTCTGCTGCGGCATAGTAGGCGTATGGAACTTTTGTTTTTAAATTTGCTTTCAGCAAAACATTTTTAAAAGCAAAAGAACCCGTTAAAATAGTGGGGCTTTCTAGTTTCACCATTTCTCCAGTCCATTGCACTGCCCAGGGTTCTTTTGGAACAATGTCTGCGGAAAATACTATAACCGGTTCGTTTAAATCATCTATTTTCGTGATAAAGTTAGAGCCTGCGTTCGTTGTGAAATTTGCAGTAATGGAATTTCCTTTTTTTGTGATTCTGTGGAATTTTGCATCTGTAGGCAAAGTTTCAGGTCCAAGCGTTAAATTTATTCCCTCTATTTCAAGTTCTGCGCTTCCATCCAAATCTTTGTTGATATTGCCTTTTATTTTTATGCTTTCTCCATTTTTTCCCTTTAGAGAAATCTCGCTTTGCGAAATGCCAGAAATATTTCCAAAAGCGGTTATGGCAGCATTAAATGCAGGCAGTTGCCAAAATTCTCCAATATGTGTTTGCAGTGATAAGTTGAAATCTGCTTTGTTGTGCAGAACATTTATGGAGGCGTTTGAATTTAAAACTATTATTCCTATTGCGGGCGCTTCTTGCGGCAATTTATCTTTTAACCAAAATGGCAAATCGGCTATGTATGCATTTATTTCGGCAGATAAGTCTTCTAGCATTTTTCTTGGGGCATTTAAGGTTATGGCTAGGGAATCATTTTTTCTGTCGGATATCGAAATTGAGGCATCTGAAAATATTTCGCCCCATCTGTAATCCGCGTTTAAAAACAAATTTTTTGCAATATAAGTTCCGTTTATGTTGTTGGCTTTTAAGAAAAATCTTTTTTGCCGCGCAGATTTTATCGCAACAAGAGAATCTAATTTCCAACTTCCAATATCCTTAATATCAGTTGCGATTTTATTCACTCTCACAAGAACTCTAAACGGCAGCCATATATCTGGATGGCTTATATGTTCCTTGTTTGTTTTTGATTGAACATTTGTAGTTTGCTGGTTGTTTATAGAGGCGTAAATGCTGTCTATGGAAATATTTAACAATTCTCTATTGCTACCAACCATTGGGTGTATAAAAATTTTTGGTTTTTCAATAAATAAACTTGTGCTGTCAAATACAACCTTGATAGATTTCCATTTCAATTTTAAAATAGAAGTACTTTGAAAATCTTGCGGAATTATTAAAACATTGCCTATTTCTATTGGATTTGAAAGGAAGGATATTAATTTTTCCTTTGCTTTTTCATAGCCAAGAAACAAAACAACAGGCAGTAGCACTATTAGTAAAATAAATAATAATTTAAATACAAATTTTACTCTAATCACTAGTTGCTCCCCATTAACGAATATGCCTTTGCATACATATAAATTTGCTTTAATAAACTAGCAAATCCATTTGCTCTTGTTGGCGTTAAACCTACTTGTAAACCTATTTCCTGAAAAAATTCCTGTTTTGCGGCTAAAATATCCGCAGGTTTTTGATTGTTGTAGATTTTCAACGCTAATGCTCCCAAACCTCTGCTCAAAAGCGGAGTAGATTCACCGCCTTCTGTGTCTAGATGAAAAATCAAAATCCCATTTTTATATTCTGGAACCAAAAACATTTTTGCCGCGCAACCCTTCACAATAAATTTATCCTGTTTTAAACTATCGTCCATTCCGTTATGTTCTTTTGCAATTTTCAACAAAAATTTCCATTTGTCGTCTGGATTTCCAAAGGCGGCAAAAATACTTCTTATCTCGTTTTGAGATTCTTCTATGGTCATTTTGAGTAAATATAGTAATAATTTTCTACCTTTTCCCTATGCTCATAATATACACGCTAACCGATGAATCGCCCAGACTTGCAACTGAAAGCCTGCTGCCTATAGCTAAGTTTTTTGCAAATGCGGCTGGAATTGAAATAGAAACAAAAGATATATCCCTTGCCGCTCGCATTTTAGCGGCTTTTAACCTTGCTCCAGACGACCTTGCATATTTGGGGAAATTAACAAGAGACCCCACTGCAAACATAATAAAACTTCCAAATATTTCCGCGAGTTTGCCGCAAATGAAAGCGGCCATTGCCGAACTTCAAAGCAAAGGCTATAAAATTCCGAATTACCCTGAAAACCCTCAAAACGAAGAAGAGCAAAAAATAAAGGCTATTTATGATAAAGTTAAGGGGTCTGCCGTAAATCCTGTTATAAGGCAGGGCAATTCAGACCGCCGCGCTCCGCTTTCTGTTAAGCAATATGCAAAAGCACACCCGCATTCAATGGGAGAGTGGAAAAGCGATTTTAAAACTAAAGTTGCTTCAATGCAAAGCGGAGATTTTTATGAAAGTGAGAAATCCATAACTTTAAGTGAGAATACCTCTTTTTTAATAGAGTTCATAAATGAAAAAGGTGAGCGAACAACTTTAAAAAAATCTGCGCCACTTTTAGAGGGCGAAATTTTAGATGCCGCAGTGCTTAAAATAAAAAAGCTGGAAAGTTTTTATGAACAGGAATACGAGCAGGCAAAAAAAGAGGAAATGTCTGTTTCTGTTCATTTAAAAGCTACAATGATGAAAGTTAGCGACCCTGTGATGTTTGGCGTTGCTTTCAAAACTCTTTTTAAGTCCCTTTTCAATAAATTTTCAAAGGAATTTGCAGAACTTGGAATAGACCAAAACAATGGGCTTTTGGATTTGAGAAAAAAAATTGCAGGAAACCAAAAAGAAACAGAGATTGAAAATGAAATTCAGAATGTGCTGAAAGATGCTCCAAAACTGTCTATGGATTTCAACAGCCCAAACGATATAATAGTGGATGCCTCAATGCCCGCTCTTATTCGCCGCGCTCCGCAAAATGAACTGGCTCTTATTCCCGACCGCTCCTATGCGTGGATTTATTCGGCAGTTATAGACTTTTGCAAAAAGAACGGTGCCTTTAACCCTGCCACTATGGGTAGCGTTCCAAATGTGGGCTTAATGGCAGAGTCTGCGGAAGAATACGGTAGCCACGATAAAACTTTTATTGCAAAAGAAAAAGGGGTTATGCAAGCAGTTGATGGAAAAGGCAAAGTGTTGTTAAAGCAAGATGTAGAGGAAGGTGATATTTTCAGAATGTGCCAAGCGAAGGATATTCCTATTCGCGACTGGGTTCATTTGGCGGTGGAGAGGGCAAAGATAACACAAAACCCAGTTGTTTTTTGGCTAGACCCAAACCGTGCGCACGATAGAGAAGTTGAGAAAAAGATTAAAGATGAACTTTCAAAAATAGATTTGAGCGGTTTGGATGTGAGCATAAAAAAATCTGTTGACGCAATATTTTTTTCCATGCAGAGAGCAAAAGATGGTTTAGATACAATTTCTGCAACTGGCAATATATTGAGAGATTATTTAACGGATTTATTCCCAATCTTGGAACTTGGAACCTCTGCAAAAATGCTCTCCATAGTTCCGCTTTTGGCAGGCGGAAAAATTTTTGAAACAGGAGCAGGTGGCTCTGCGCCAAAACAGGTGGAGCAACTTTTGAAAGAAAATTATTTGCGTTGGGATTCGCTTGGGGAATATTTTGCTCTTGCGGAGTCTCTAAGTTTTTACGCAAAACAAACAAACAGCAAAAAAGCAGAAGTTCTGGCAAAAACCTTAGACAAAGCAAACGGAAATATTTTGGAATTCAACCGCGTTCCAGCTCGCAAACTCGGTGAGTTGGATAACAGAGGCTCGCATTTTTATTTGGCTCTTTACTGGGCTACCGAACTCGCTAAACAAAACGAAGATACAGAACTAAAAACCAAATTTGAACCCATTGCAAAACATTTAAGCGAAAACGAGCAAAAAATAGTTGCAAAGCTCGCCGCGGCACAAGGAAAACCCGTTGATATTGGCGGTTATTATTTGCCAGATGCGGAGAAGCTCTCAGGAGTGATGAGGGGTAACTACATAGGTTGAACGCCCATCATTTTCTATATTTCCCTTTTCTACATTCGCTCTGCAAGGGAGCGGTTTTATTATATCACATAAATTTTTTCCACGAGGATTGCTATGTCCAAAAAACTGCCGAAGTTTGCTCCGCTTACTTTGGATTTTACTTTTAAGAAAGCCTTTGCTAATGAGCAATGCACGGAACTGCTTTTGTTCCTTCTCAATACTTTTCTTGATAGAGTTCTCAAAGAGCCTATCGTAGATGTTAAAGTTATTCATACTGTCCAGCTTGGCAGGACTAGGAGAAAGCGAGGGGCTGTGTTTGATATTCAATGCGAGGATGCTTCTGGTGCTAGGTTCATTGTTGAGATGCAAGTTGAGGAGCAGAAGCATTTTATTAAGAGGAGTCTCTTTTACCTCTGTATGGCTGTGGCTAATCTTGCTAAGAAGGGCAAGATGGAGAGCAGGGGGAAGAAAGTCCCTTACGACTATAATATTCCTGTTGTCTATACGCTCAGTTTTCTTGATTTTGATGCGGATTTTGGGAAGGGTTGCGATGAGGTTATTCAATATCTCTCGCTTTCCAATGAGCTTCACCCAGAGGTTCGTTATGATAATCTTATGCGTTTGATTTATGTCCGTCTTACTAAGTTTGACAAAACCGAGGAGGAATGCAAGAGCAACCTTGACAAGATGCTTTTCATATTCAAGAATGCACATAATCTTGGCAAAGTACCCAAGAGTTTCAATAAAATGGTGTTCAGGCATCTTTTTGAGGTGGCAAGAATTTCTAATTTTTCTGATGAGGAGCTTATGGATTACGAAAGTGATATGAAGCGTTTTAGCGACCATATGAATGCCTTGGCTTATGCTGAGGAGAAAGGCGAGGCTAGGGGCTTGAAAGAGGGTGAAGCTAGGGGCAAGAAAGCAGGTTTTGTTGAAATTGCTCGTAATATGCTTGCTAAGGGATATTCTGTTGCTGAGGTGATTGGAATAACACACCTCCCTCGGGAGCAGGTTAGGGCGTTGAAGCGAGTTTAGGCAATGAATTGGGGTGGGGCGTATGCAATACGCCCCTACTTTGCTGTTGGTTGTTTGGTGTCACTTTACTTCTTTGTCCAGCTTTGCCATTGCTTAGGGTCTTCTAGTTTGGCTTTGACATTTGCCAGCTTTAATTTATCTCCTTCTATTTTGAACTTTAATACTGTTACGTCATTGCCTTGG
>JAITFP010000114.1 GCA_031281275.1 Candidatus Fibrimonadaceae bacterium | reverse complement strand
TAGTGGGGAATGGCTAGTGGAAAAATCATTTACAGACCTTGCGGCGCAAGGTCTGCCTGATGTTATTTTGTTGCCATAAACCATACTAGATATAAATATACAAATTTTTTTTGGAAAGAGGAAAAAAATCTGCAAAATGGTTGATTTTAGGCAAAAATGGCATAGTCCAAGTTGGAATAGGCTTGTAATTACCCAACTCACCGCCAGAGGCTCTTGAATTTTCTACCTTTTTCCAAAGAGATGAGTCCTTTGCATAAACAAAAAATCAGAAAGATAAAGAAAGCCGAATGGGAGGTTGGCGATATAGATTTATTTTTGTCGCCTGAAGAAGTTGCCGTTGTTGATGTGAAATTTGCATTGGCAAAGGTTCTCTACGAAAGGCAGAAGTTCCAATGGAGTTCTTAATCTGTTCTTTGGCTCGGTAGTGTTTGTATGCCCATACTTCTAATCCCAACCCTAATTCTCTTGGCGTTTGCACACGCAAACGCAGAGCTAGTTACTGGTGCAAATAGTTCTTTGGAAACTCCGCAGGGGGCGCGGGCGGCGGCAGTGGGAGCGGCGGCTTTGCCGGTGCAGGGGGATTTGTCTTCGCTGGCTCAAAATCCTTTGCAACTTTCTTGGCTTGAAAAATTGTCACTTGCTTTTGCTCATGTTTCTTATTTTGAAGAGACTTCTTACAACGGCGTTGTTATGGCGGTGCCGCTTAAAGATGCTGGTGCGCTGGGATTCGCTGCTTCTCGCTTTGGGGCAAGCGATATACCGCACATAAAAGAAAAGGAGCCTTTGCCAGAGGGTGATGACTACAATACCATGAATATTTCCGATTGGATTTTCACAAGTGCTTGGGGAAAGAATTTTGGGAAATGGAATTTGGCTTTTGCCTTGCATTTGCTCAAAAGGGAATTAGACCAAAGCGGATGGGGGTTTCGCTCTGATATTGCAACGGGCTATGAATTTTCAAAAAAACTTATGCTTGCCGGTATAGTCAAAGGTTGGACTTCTTCTGCGGTTAAATGGGAGAGTGGCTACTTTGAATATTCTTCGCCGGAGGCTTATGCGGCATTTAAGTTCAGAGAACCTCTTCCATATTTTTACGGGAACTTAAACCTTTACTGGCAAAGCAATGGTATTTTACACTCTGAATCGGGAAATTGGTTTTTAGCCAGCAGTGGAGGCTTGGAATTTGAGACAAATTTTTCTTTAGCCATCAGGGCAGGCTTGGTTAAAATTAGCGATGCTAGCAGTTTAACGCTAGGAGCAGGCATCAAACCCCTTTCCAATCTTTCGGCAGATTATGCTTTCCAAATGCACAATTACCTCTCAAATGCCCACAGAATTTCAATAACCGCCAATTTCTAGTAAAAAGGGGGAAATAAGTATAACAGACACCTGTTGAAGCATTTATAGATGGGCATTTTTCAATTTTCTGGTAAAAAAAGAGCCTTAGACACACTCTGCACATAAAGGCTCACAAGTCCGTTGCTGCTTTCGCCCTGGCGATTTGCCCGCAAACTATCATTGCAAAGGGTCTAAGACCAAGGGTAATATAGCAAAATCTGCATTTACTATATTCCATATATGCGTTTTCTTTTATTTATTCCAATAGTTTTCTTGCTTTCTTGCGGTAGCGTTGAAAAGCGCGAAGTGGTTCAGGCAGAGCATGAAAAGAATATGAGAATTCCTGCTATAGATGATATAATAGTCAAAGATAAAAAGGAATTTTTAGAGCGTTGTTATACGCCAGTTTTGAAAAAAATAGCCTCTGAATCGCCACGCCCGTGCGAAACCAAATTGCAACAGCTTTTAGAGCGCAGATACTATACGAATTACACTCAGGAACACGTGGATATGGCTGCTGACGAAATATTTTTCAGTGATATTAAAGATAAAATCGCTAAACTGAGCAGAACAGACAGCAAAGTAAACAGAGCCTTACGCAAAAGGTTTAGAAATATGGACGAAGTTGTGGACTATTATAAATCCAAATACACTTTTAGGGTGGAAAAAGAAAAGTCAGAAAATTAAATGACAGTTAAAGATAAATCCCTACTCTCTCTATCTTGGCCCCTTGTTGTAACTTTTGGCATTGGCATGGCATTGCCTATGCTGGATAGCTGGTTTTTATCCAAGCGTTCCGTAGAAGCAGCCGCAGGTGTTGGTGCCTTGATGCCTGTTATTGGAACCTTGTTTATGGCAATTCATGCCTTTGCGCAAGCAGGAGCGAGCATAGCATCGCAGTTTTTGGGGGGAGACAAACCCAGGCACGCTCAGGTTACCCAAACGCTTGTGATATCCGGCAGTGCGGTTTTAGGGCTTGCTATGGGGGTTATTCTTTGGTTTGCAACGCCTACCATAGTGGCTCTAATGGGTTTAAGCGGAGAGCCTGCGGAGGCGGCTATTAAATTTCTGCACACAATAGCACCTGCGGTAATATTCAGAGCTTTGCAAGGAACCCTAACCAGCCTTGTGGCAACCCACGGCTATACCTTATGGAATCTGTTTGCAAACATAATAACCCTCATAATAAACACCTTTTTGAACTTTATATTTCTGGAGGGTTATTTTGGCGTTCCGGCTTTTATGCAAGGGGTTTATGGCGTGGCAATAGCAACCGGTTTGTCTTGGGCTATTTCTGTAATAGCATTGTGGATAGTGGTTATTTATCATCTTGAGCACAAAACTCATATAAAAGACATTAAAAAAGGCTACTTCGTGCTTTTGCCCGAATGGCTCCGCATAGGGATTCCAGCAGCTGTTGAACCTGTGAGCTTTCAACTGTTTCAGGTTTTTGTTATGGCAATGTTTGTTAAACTAGGACATGATCTTAACGACACATCAATAGTGCCGGCTAGGGTTTTTGCTGGAGCTTTTGCAATGTTCGCAGTGGTTTTAAGCGTTGGGCTTGGAAGCGGAAGCCAAATACTGGTGGCTCATTTGGTTGGCAACAAGGAGTTTGACAAAGCGAATAAAAGAATGCACCAAAGCCTTGTTTGGAGCAGTTCCAGCGCATTTGTGGTGGCTGTGATAGTGGCTCTCACAGGGCAGCATCTGTTGTCTTTTTATACAACTGATCCTAAAATATTGCATTTGGGTGGTTTGCTCCTTTGGTGCGATGTTGTTCTGCAACCGTTTAAAGCCTCCAATATTGTTATAACAAATGCCCTGAGAGCTTCGGGAGATTCCGCATTCCCCGCGGTATTTGGAACTATATCCATGTGGACACTAGGGCTTGGCACTACCCTATTCCTGTGTTTTGGAATAGAGCTTGGGGCAATAGGTCTGTGGCTTGGAATGGCATCTGATGAATTCTACCGCTCCATTGCCAACTATACCCGCTGGCGCAGAGGTAAATGGAAAAGCAAAGGAGTTATGAGGTAACTATCTTTCATTTCCTTTTAAATCAAAGATTCGTACTTTTCCGTTTGAGAGTGTTTTTTTAAATAAAACACGAGAGCCGTCAAAATACACGCGAAGGCTTTCCACATTTTTTTCCGCAGAGGGAATATTCAAAACAGGAGTTGCCTCGTCTGAACTGCTGCTGCTAATGCTACTACTGCTTTGTTCAACGGAGGAAGAACTAACAACCATAGACGAACTGCTGCTTCGCGCAACTGAAGATGAACTGACAACTACAGACGAACTGCTGCTTCGCGCAACCGAAGATGAGCTAACAACCTCCCCGCCTACAACAGCCACTTTGAGTGCGGGTGGCGGAATATCCATATCGCTTGCTATGTAGTAACCTGGGTGAGGCGGCTGGTTGTAAGATGAATTCTGCCACGCAACCGCAACTCTATACACAGGGTCGTGCATCAGGGTAACAAGGCGTTTCGTAGTTGGCATTATTGAGGTGTAGATTCGCAGGGCGTTTGAACCGTTGGAGAAAATCACCTCTTCGCGAAAATCGCCAAACAAGTCTGCTTGCAGCACTGGGTTGGATTTAGTACCATTTATTTGACCGTAGTCACCAGCAGAAAGCAGATTTTGTCTGCCGCCGCTTACTGTCCATCTATCAACATGATTGCCATCTAAAAGTTCGCGGCTAAAATTGCCACTCCACCATACAATATGATTCGTTGAATAAGGCGTGCCTCCTATGCTTTTGCCTGCTACATCATGAAGCTCTATGCCCGCAGCCCAGCACGTCCAACCTTTTGTAGGGTCAATATTCGCGGCAACTCCGCGACCTACGTCTGACTCTTTTGGAACGTTGAAAATTGCTTTGACATCGCTTGCTTGCCTTAATGACATGCCATGGACTTTATCTTCGTGCGGCATAAAAATTTGTGGAGTTGGGTGCCCCTTTATCATATGCGCAACATGAAGCGCATCTCCGTGCCCCCAACCTGTTGTGTGCTTTCCCTTTCCATCGGGACCTATAACCGAGGCACCAGTGATAATAGAATGTTTTCCGCTATTATCAACATCTGCCACGCTCAACTGGTGGTTGCCCTGACCTGCATACGCTTTGCTGTCTGAATTATTGGAATCAAATTTCCAGCGCGTAGTCAACTGCCCACCCCGCCAATCCAAAGCCCACATAGTCATTCTCGTATAATAACCTCGTTGAAATACCGCAGAGGGTCTTTCGCCATCTAAATATGCAATAACTGCATTGTACCTATCAAGGCGGTTGCCATAATTATCACCCCAGCTATTCACGGTGCCTCTTTCGGGCCAATAATCAAGGGTGGCTAATTCTTTTCCCGTAGCACCCTCAAAAAGCGTGATGTATTCAGGTCCGCTTAGAACATAGCCGCTTGAATTGCGATATGCTGTGGTGTGGTTTGCATTTGCCGCTGGTCCCTTGCTTATATATGCACCCGTTCCGTCTTTTGTACCGGGCGCGGTTTTCATTATCACTTCGGCTTTGCCGTCTCCGTCTAAATCGTACACCATAAACTGCGTATAATGCGCTCCGGCTCTTATGTTTTGCCCTAAATCTATACGCCATAACCTTGTGCCTGTAAGAGTATAAGCATCTATAAAAACATTATCGGTTACACCATCTTGAGAATTATCCTTTTGGTTGTTTGGGTCCCATTTTAGCACTATTTCATAAATCCCATCTCCGTCAAGATCGCCTGCGCTACCATCTCCGGGAGAATAGGTTCCTCCCTGTGCACCAGTTGGTGGTCTTTGCAAATTGATTTGTATATACCCAGCGTTTGAACCTTGGGTGTTGTTTATTATCATAGCCTTTTCGCTCGCCTCTTTTTCAACTCCGTCAATCACCGCTCGCACCGTGTAGCTGCTGTTCTGCGCGGCGTTTGCATCTGTATAGGTTGTGGAAGTTGTGATGGGCGTACTGTTGAGCTTTGTTGCATCTTTATAGACATTGAATCCGGTGGCATAAGGCTCATTTGACAAAAGCCTCCAAGATAGATAATAACCCTGCCCTGAACGCACCGCGACAAGACCCCTATTCAGTTTTTCCACCTGCATTGTGCCTGCAAATGCAGATATAGAAAGAACTAAACACGCAAATATCCAAGATATTTTTTTCATATTCACCTCTCTTTTCCTCTTAAATCAAAGATTCTCACTTTTCCGTTTGACAATGTTTTTCTAACTAAAACACGAGAACCGTCAAAATATATGCGAGTACCTTCAACATTTTTTTCTACAGAATTAGCAATCAAAACAGGAGTTATGTCTTCGGATGAACTGCTGCTTTTTATATTTAAGCTACTGCTGCTACTGATTTGCAGGCTTGAACTGCTACTACTGCTTGACATTCTTGAACTACTACTACTACTGCTGCTACTGCTGCTTTGAGCTTTTGAACTGCTGCTTGCGACAGGCGTTTCTTCTTCGTCTTTTGGCAGAGGTCTGAATCTGTTTGCGTTTGCTGGAGTAGCGGTTCTGATCCAGTCCCAGTAGTAACGGATTTGCCACGTGTCGTACACGTTGATGACCTTGGCACCGGTATTATTCCACATAAAGCTCTTCAAGTCTCCCTGCCCAAAAACGCCACCATCGGAAGTGTTAGGCGGTTTGTCAACACCTACTGCACCATAGAAATCATACAACCCAAACCCATGCCCAATCTCGTGTAGCAAAACACCAGACCCTGCGCCGCCGCTTTTTGCTGCGGATATGACATCAGCCGAAGGCAAACGCTCTCCCCACCAACTGCCGTGCCCCGCCGCGCCAAAGCTATACTCCGTGCACCACAAATACAAATCAACACGGGCATAAGGGTCGCCGCCATATTGATAATTCATATCCTTTTTTATTGAAGCCAAATTATTTACTCTGGTCATCGCTTTTGGCGCACTCGCTATGAGGTTGCGAGGGTGGTCGGCAGATGCTGGACCGGGGTCATCATAATTATTGTTTACCCATACCACCTCGTTTGGTTGCTTATCTAAAATCTTGGCTCCATCGCTCACCGCCCACCCCGAAATCTTTACGGAAATTTCCTGAAAGGGCCAGCCCTCCATGCCTATAATCTGGCGCATCCACTCGTTGATAGCTTGTTGAAGCATAGATGCAATTTGCTTGCGTTCTTCAAATGTTATGGACTTGGTGCTTTCCCACCTTACCCCGTAGTTGATTGAACCGTTGCCATCCCATATCTGGTCGAAGAGGGTGTTGTACCAGTCCCAAGGCACAGCCAAGGGCATATACGACTCGCGTGGATAGCGGTCATTTTTTATCCAGTCAAAATTTTCTTTCATATTTTTTGGTATCTTGCTCATATCAATTGGCACCGCTTCAACCCACCGTGCATAGATAGTGGTATCTTTGGTAAACTTAGTACCTGCCGCACCTAAGATAACCTGCGTACCACCTGTTGCCGCTGATGTAGTGAACCATCCTCTGAAAACGTAGCCAGATCTTTTTGGTACCGGCAGGGGAGCACCCGTTAAACAGCCTTGGTCGTCTGTTGCGACTATCTTTGGAGCTGGTGCGCCTGAGTAGTTTTTATCAAGGGTCAAGGTTACCCCGAACAAAGGCACGGAGAGAAATAGGCTTATGAGTATCCAAGATATTTTTTTCATATTTACCTCTCATCTCCTTTTAAATCAAAGATTCGTACTTTTCCGTTTGAGAGTGTTTTTTTAATTAAAACACGAGAGCCGTCAAAATACACGCGAATGTTTTCCATATTTTTTTCTACTGCGTGAGTTAAAATAGGAGTGATGTCTTCGGCTGAACTGCTGCTCGGTTCGTCTGCGCTACTGCTGCTGCTTTGTATGCTTGAACTGCTACTGCTTTGTGCTTTTGAACTGCTGCTCGGAGTGTTTGAACTGCTACTGCTTTGTACATTTGAAAGTCCGTAATCTATTACCATTTTTGGGTAGAGTTCCAAGCGGGCATTTGACCTGCGGGCGTTGTTGGTCCAGTCAAAAAGAGGTTTGGAATCGTCTCCTGAAAATTCCTGTGGTTCCCAGGCAAATGTGCCAAGTCCTTTGTTGTCTGGCAGGTTGAAAACCGCATCGTTCACTTCGCGGTGAAAGTCTGCGTATTCTGCAACGGCAATTTTAATGTTGTTGTTCTTGGCTATGTTATTCATAACCCTTTTCAATGAATCCACATTGCCGTGCCATTTGGGGTAATACGATAAGCCAATAACGTCTATTTGGTTGGCGGCATTTGCTTCTACTTTATTCAGGTTTGATTTCAAGGTACTGAGATAGCCAACGGGATTTTCGCTGTTTATGGTGTGTATCATTATCTTGATATTTGGGTCAACGTCTTTTACACCTTTTATGCCAGCTAGCACTAACTTTGCAAAAGCATCGCCATTGTTTTTGCCTTCGGGGTGTATCATTCCGTGAACAACTTCGTTGCCCACCTGAACCATATCCGGCAAGGCTCCGGCTTCCTGGAACTTTTGCAAGCTCTCCTTGGTGTAAGAACGCACTTTGTCGGACAGCAACGCAACCGTATTGAGGCTCTGCCAAGAGACGGGTTTATATTGCTTGCCTGGGTCTGCCCAAGTATCGCTGTAGTGGAAATCGAGCAAAAATTTCATGCCAGCAGCTTTTACCCTTTTCGCCACTTTTATTGTGGAATCCAGCCCGCAATACCCCGCTGCTGAATACGGATACGGATTCCAGCCGCTTGCATCATTGGGAACATTTGGGTCTTTCGCTTTTGGGTCAACAAAAATGCGCAGGCGTATGTAGTTGAATCCAACTTCTTTAAGTATTGAAAGCAAATCGCCCTCTTGCCCATTGCGGTAATATTTTACCCTCTCGTTTTCCCTCTGCTGCATCCAAGAGATATCTGCACCTAGCACATAAGGTTCGTTTTGAGCACAAACAATGCCAATAGCGAGGCAAAGCGCAAAAATAATAAGGATTTTATTGCCCATAATATAAATATATATTTTTATTTCACGCAACGAACATTTAGCAAATTATTCTTATTGGTGTAGTTGGTCTCAGTGCTATCGCTCATATTTCGGAAATAGGCATTATTTCTATCGTACTCGCTGTCGCTCCACCAGCTACCGTCAGGAAGGACGAAATTCACGCTATCCGCGTAATGGTACAGAGCATCCCATTCCTCATTGCTTGGCAAATTCCAGCCAGAGGGACAAACAGTCTTAGCCGTTTTCCAGTCGGTTTTAGTGCCCATATCCACGGTTTTATATTTTTCATTGTCGCTAAGGTATGTGAAATATGGAAAAATTTTACCGCCGCTGCATATTTGTTTAAACGGGTCGTAAGCCTCAGTTTCGCACATCGCCTTTGGCCATTCCGCAGTAGTAGTGCCGCAAGTCATCACATAATAAGCACTATTGCCAGGATTTTCCGACACATAACAAGTACTGTACAAGATATCGCAGTTGCCTGCGCTGTCGCATCGCTGCCTAAGCTCCGTGTAGCAATAATACGTTTCAGTATCGTAATAGCCAAATTCTCCGCATGGTTTAGGCAAATCGGGAACTTTGTCGTCTGAGCAAGAATTTATCGCATAAGCTATGATTAGCAAGAATGCAAGTATTGGCAAGTTTTGTTTCATAGCATAATCTCCCTAGAAAAAAAACGTGGCTACCCCAGCTATGCCTAAGGTTCCAGCTCCTATGTAAAAGCCATTGCGTATGTTTTTGGTATCTTCAATGGAATTCTTTTGCTCGTGGAATTTTTGATATGCTTCGCCGTATAAGTCTCCTCTAGTTAGAGGTGCGGCTTCGCGGTATTCTTTTAAATATTTGGATTCCGATTCTGCCTTGTTATTCTGGTGAATTCCAAGCCCCAAGCTGGCAATAGACATTCCTAACGCCGCCATTCTCAGTTTGTTGCGAGTATTCCAAAACCCACCGCCAAACTTGGCGGGCGGGTTCACAAGAGCACTCACGGTTGATTCCGGGGTCATATCAACGGCATAAGGGTCTTCTGGAAGAGTAACGGTATTAGGAGCAGAGACGACCTGCGCAGGAGGTTCGAGTTTCCTCACGACAGGCAAGGAATAAAGTTGTTCGGGTGGCTTGTATCCCACTGGCTTGCCTATAGTGTCGTTGCTTTTGTTGTCTATGTACCATTGCCTGTAGCCAAGCGGCGTTATATTTGCCAAGGCGTAGGCTTTCGCTTCGGACATGAACCTGAAATCTCCCACCCTTACCCTGTATTTTATGCCTTTTGTTTCGGCTGGGTCTTTCACTCTCGCTATGTATGCTCCCACGCCGTTCATTTCAAGTTTTTTCACAACCCTCTCTGCCTGCGACATAGTGTTCATAAGTATTATTTGTATCACAAATTTGCCTTCCTTTTCCGAAATTTTAGCAGTTGTGTTTTCTTCTGGCTCCGTTTCTTCTAATTTCGTTTCTTCTGGTTCCATTTTTTCTGGCTCCATTTTCTCCGGTACAATGATTTTTTCCAAAGGGGCTTTTTCAGCCAATTTAGCTTTTATAATTCCTCCCAAGGGGGTGTAAGTAGCGGCACTCGCAACTAGGGATACTCCAAGGGCGGCTGTGACTATCTGCTGGAAGCAACCGCTTGATTTGAATGCATCTGGCAGAGATTGGATAAAGTCCCCTAGCATATTCTGCCCTTCGCTTTCGCCTTCTTCCTTTATGCTTAATTTCTTTTTTCTCTGCAAAATGAGGAACCAATTGAAATACGTGGCAAAGGACGATGCCCCGCCAAGCATAGAGGCTATTCCGGGTCCCCACAACTGGATGATAGATGTGATTACGTGTTTCGCATTGTCAAAGCCAAAAAACACCGTGCTCGCCGCAACAGCAGAAATAACGATGAGCGAACCTATTCCGCCTACCGTACCTATAGTGCCAATTGCTGTTGCAATATGTTCTTCTTTGTTATTGTTCATTCGCACGTCATTACTTCTTCATTAACGAAAATATAATATTCCTGCTCGTCTGCCTGATAAAAACCAAGAAACCTATAATTTTTTTCAACAAAAATTTCACTAGCTATATCGTTATAGAACGGCGTGTTCATAGATTTAAGCCAATCTTTAATTTCATAAGCGTCTCCATAAAAGCTGCCTTGTTTATTATTATTTATACAATAAGTTATAGCTTCTTTATAACCATTATCCTCAGCTTGTTTTATATATAAATTGCGTTCCTCTTCACTGAGATTATTTATGTAATGGTTACAAATATCCTCTCCATACTGTTCCCCATATTGTGCCATTTCATTAAGAAAATATCCTCTTGGCTCCATAGTTGCCTCTGGATAAAGAGAAGTATATGATATCCCGTTTGCTTTAGCAATTATAGCATTGTAATACCGTGGACACGTCCCACAAGAATATGCAAATATCGCGGCAAGCATTGTGATTGCCAATAGAAGCCTTTTTATACGTCTATTTGCCATAATAGATTTAAAATAGAAAATTTTTTGTTTAGTCAGCACGCAACAACATTTGAAACTGCATACAAGGGATAAATTTCAATATTGTCTATTTTCCCAAATTGCGAACCGCAGACGACTTCCCAACCTGCCTAGCTCCTCGCAAAAGTAAAGGTTTCCTGTCGCTTTCTCGTGCCCAAGAAAGCAGAACAATGTCTATTTTTCGCTCAAAATAACCGTTTTTCATAAAAAGTCAGGGCAAATATAATAAATTTATTGCAAAAAGTCAGGGTAATTTTGCAAAATTCTTTGCTTATTTTGATAAATTTCCTGAAAAATTTTCTATATTCACACCAAATATGCCTTCTAGCAACAAAATAATATTTGCCAAACCCTTCGCTAAAAGTTTTGGTAAAGGGCATCGCACGATTGCCATCTTAATAACAATGCTGTTTCTGCTTTGTGCGGTGTGTTTTGCAGCGACTGAGTCTGACGAGGAAGAAGATTCGTTTGACGAGGAAGATTTGCCTGACGTGCTCTACTATATTGGCTCAGGTGGCAAGAAATACTACTTAGAGTTAAGTGGCGATGTTTATTACGACAAGACAATGAATAAACCGTATAACGGAAAAACTATAATAATACCGAGGTCTGGTTACGGCGATATTGTAATGGAAGATTATTATGGAAATATGAAAGATGGCAAGTTGTACGAAAGTTTTTACAAAAATGGAAAAAAGCGATCCGTACAGAATTATAAGGATGGCAAACTGTACGGAGAATATAAATTCTTTTATAAAAATGGAAATTTGCAATTTGTAATCAATTACGAAAACGGTATGTATAACGGAGAATGGAAATCCTTTTATGAAAGTGGAAAATTACAATCCATAAGTAATTACAGAGATGGCAAACCGCACGGAGAAATAAAAGGATTTTATGAAAACGGAAAATTACGATCCATAAGTAATTACAAAGATGGCAAACCGCACGGAGAAATGAAAGAATTTGACAAAAACGGAAAGTTAATAAGAATGACGAACTATATAGACGGAAAATTGCTCGAAGAAAAGATGGAGAATTGATAAGTACGTTTAATTACATAGATGGAAGGATGGTACAGTAGTATGGAAAAAATCATTCCCCTGGTATAAAGAAAACATAAATATAATACAACTGCTCGCCTACATAATAAAAGCCTAGAAACTGCTCATTCCATCCATCAAAAACTTCTCTGTTGATAGCATCATAGTATGGCGTATTCACAGATTTAAGCCAATTTTTCAGTTCTTTTTCGTTATCTCCACTAAAACTGTCTTGTTCATTATTTCTTACACAATTAGCTATAGCATTATCTCTACCCCCAGCTTGGCTTATATATAAATTGCGTTCCTCTTCACTAAGACTATTTATATAATAGTTGCAAATATCTTTTCCATATTTATAAGACCCGTATTCCGCCATTTCATTAAGAAAATATCCCCCTGGACTCATAGTTACATTCGGGTAAAGAGAAGTATAAGAAATCCAATCTGCTTTAGCAAGCTTAGCGTGGTAAGACGGACCTCCACTTACAATACAAGAATATGCAAATATCGCAGCAAGCATTGTGGTTGCCAATAGAAGCCTTTTTATACGTCTATTTGCCATAATAGATTTAAAATAGAAAAATTTTACTATATTACCCCCATGAACTACTTCAATACCTTGCCATTGCGCATACAACTAGAAGAACTCGGCAAATGCCGTTTTATGGATGCATCTGAATTTGCTCGCGGCGTGGAAGCGCTTAAAGGCAAAAAAATTGTAATTATAGGTGCGGGCGCGCAGGGCTTGCATCAGGGGTTGAACTTGAGGGATAGCGGATTGGATGTTTCTTACGCACTCAGGCAAGCAGCCATTGATGAAAAGCGTGCCAGCTTTACAAATGCTAGCGAAAATGGATTCAAGGTTGGAGTATATAAAGATTTAATCCCAACGGCAGATTTGGTTTGCAACCTCACGCCAGACAAGCAACACTCCAAAGTTGTGGCAGAAATTATGCCTTTGATGAAAAAAGGCTCGGCACTTCTTTACAGCCACGGTTTCAATATTGTGGAAGAGGGAATGCAAATAAGAGAAGATATAACAGTTATAATGGTTGCTCCAAAAGGACCTGGCTCCGAGGTTCGTGCGGAATATGTGCGTGGTTTTGGAATGCCCTCTTTGGTTGCTGTTAAAAGAGAGAACGACCCTGAAGGCAAAGGTTTAGACTACGCAAAGGCTTACGCAGTTGGGCTTGGCAGCGATCGTGCTGGAGTTTTGGAAAGCTCCTTCATTGCCGAGGTGAAAAGCGACTTGATGGGTGAACAAACCATTCTTTGCGGAATGCTCCAAACAGGCACTCTGCTATGCTTTGAACGCATGGTTCAGCTTGGCATTGAACCCACCTATGCATCCAAACTTTTGCAATATGGCTGGGAAACTGTATCTGAGGCTCTTAAACAAGGCGGCATAACAAATATGATGGACAGGCTCTCAAATCCAGCTAAAATAAAGGCTTTTGAGCTTTCCGAAGAATTGAAAGCAATAATGAAACCTCTTTACCATAAGCACCAAGACGATATTATTTCCGGTGAATTTTCCTCTACTATGATGAAAGACTGGGCAGATGGCGACAAAAAATTGCTCGCTTGGCGCGATGCAACTGGCAAAACCACTTTTGAGAAAACTCCCGCTACCGAAGTTCAAATCACAGAACAGGAATATTTTGACAGGGGCGTTTTGATGATTGCAATGGTAAAAGCTGGCGTTGAACTTGCTTTTGAAACAATGGTGAGCGCAGGAATGAAACCTGCCTCTGCCTATTATGAATCTCTGCACGAAACACCGTTAATCGCAAACCTCATATCTCGCAAAAAACTTTACGAAATGAACAGGGTTATTTCCGATACCGCGGAATACGGTTGCTATTTGTTTGCAAACAGTTGCGTTCCGCTTTTGGAAAACTTTATGCAAGCACAGGGCAAAGATGTTATAGGTGCGGTGTTCAACGAAGGCAAATCTGGCAGAGTGGATAACCGCCGCTTGATTGAGGTGAATACGGCTATAAGGCAACACCCAGTGGAAGAAATTGGGGCGTGGCTGCGCAGCAAAATGCGCGGAATGAAGCAGTTGTAATTACAGCACAAACTCTTTCGCTTTTCCTTTATCTTTTTTGGTAACCGATATTGCCTCTAAATATACGTCTGCTGCTCTTTCTCTAACAATGGCTTCCACCATAATCCATTCATTTCGTCTAAAGTTAAGTTTCTCTTTTTTATACACAAATTCAAAACCTGCCCTGCCATCATCTCCGCAGCAACCAGCAGTTTTTCTAAAAACTGCATAATGTTCATGGTTGTCGTCATCTAAATATTTTTCAAAAAAGCCTTCAATTTGAACTATTTTATCACTATAAGTTTGCGGATTCAAATAAATATCACTAACCTGCTGTACAAAGAGCCTGTCTTTGAGGAGGCAAAAGGATTTGGTTTTTGCTTGCGCCATTGCATTTGAGCAAAAGAGCAAAAGCATTAAAAGAGGCAAAACGGAAATTTTCATAGCAACTCCTTTTTTCTTTTAAAAAACGAAATCAAACAAAAAACTAAAAACGAAATCAGATTCACAGCAACAATGCTAGCTCCCGTTGGAACATTGTAAGCAAATGAAATTACAATTCCCGTAAAAAAACAAATAACCGAGAGAAAGGCAGAGCACACAACAACAGATTTAAATGTTTTCAAAAGCCGCATAGAGGTGAGAGCTGGAAAAATAATCAAACTTGAAATGAGCATTGCACCCATAATCCTCATTCCTATAACTATTATAACAGCGGTTAAAAGTGCGAGCAGCATATTGTAAAATTCAATATTCGTTCCACTCGCTTTGGCATAGTTCTCATCAAAAATCACGGAGAAAATTTTATTGTAAAAAAATATGAACAAGGCAAGTATCACAACAGAAATCACAACGCACAAATACACTTCTTCTTGCTTTATAGCCAAGATACTGCCGAACATATAATTGCAAACATCCGTATTCATCCCAACAGTCAAAGATATTATAATCACGCCTATGGCAAGCGAGCTGCAAGAAATTATAGCTATAGCCGCGTCTCCCTGCATTTTTGAGCTTTCCCTAATTCTGAGCAACAAAAAAGCCGCGAGCATCACAAGAGGAATGGAAACTTTGAGCGGCGAAAGCCCCAGCGGAACCGCAATGGCAAGCGTCCCAAAGCCAACGTGCGAAAGCCCGTCTCCTATCATTGAATATCTCCGCAAAACAAGCGGCAATCCCAAAAAAGAAGCACACAGCGAAACGCAAATTCCAACTACTATAGCTCGCACAACAAAGGCGTATGAAAATAGTTCTTCAAGTAGTTCTAGCATTGCTCACCCCCAAATGCAAAACCCTATCGCAAAACCCACTCGTCCCTTCAACATCATGAGAAACCATAATTATAGTCGCGCCATTTGAATTTATATCTTTCAAAATACTGCACATCTGCTTTGACGAAGCTGCATCCAAACCAGTCATGGGTTCATCTAAAAGCAAGAGTTTTGCCTCCGCACATAACATTCTCGCAAGCAAAACCCTCTGCCTTTGACCGCCGGATAATTCTTGGATAGATTTGCGTTTCAATTGCTCAATGCCGAGAAGTTCTAGATTTTTATCTGCTTGCTTTTTATCGTTTTTGCTGTAAAAATAAAACCTTGAATGTCTGCAAAGGGTGCCGGAGAGGACGACTTCGTGAACGCTTGCGGGAAAGTCTTTTTGAACCCTAGTTTGTTGCGCCATATAGCCTATATCGTTCTTTTTTATGCCGTGAAATTCTATGCTGCCGCTATTTGGTTTTATAAGACCCGCGATGCTTTTTAGCAAAGTGGATTTTCCTGAACCGTTCTCGCCGAATACTCCCAAGAAATTTCCTGCATCCAATTCAAAACTGCAATCCTTTAGAGCCAAAGTGGACTCGTATTTTACGCAAACTTGTGTGCAGGAGAGAATTTTCATCTCTTGTTATTCTTCCAAAAGTCCGGTTTTTAAATTCGCTATATTTTGCTTTAGCAAATCCAAATATGTTGTTCCGTTTTCAAACTCTTGTTTTGAAACATTGTGATAGGAATGCAGCAAAAGCATTTTTGCTCCCGTTTGCTCTGCCACTGCCTCTGCTGTGTTTCGGTTGGTCAATTCAACGTGGTATATATATGGAACTTTATTGTTTTTGACCGTGTTAATCAAGAATGCTATTGTTTTGGGAGTAGCATCTGATTGGTCGGAACAGCCGGAAAAAGCTGCTGCGTAGTCCAAGCCATATTCCTCGGTTAAATAGCGAAAGGGAAATCTATCGGCTACCACAATTTGCTTTCTCTTTGCAGAACCAACAATTTGCGCGAGTTCCTTTGATAAACTGTCTATTTGAGAAACATAAGTTTGAGAATTTTCCTTATACTTTTCGCAATTTGCTGTATCTTTTTCGCAAAGTGCATTCTTTATTGCATCAATCATCAAAACGGCATTTTTGGGGCTTGTCCAAATATGCTCATCGTATTCTATTTCAAGTTTGCCAGGTTCTTCGGGTTGCAATGGGTCGCTTTCTTCTTCGGGTTCGGGTTGCATTCCTTCTTTCTCTTCTTCTTCGTAGAGTTTAACAAAATCAAATAAACGAACGATTTTCATTTTTGTGGTATCTAGCGTGCTTAAAATACGGTCAATCCACGCATCGTTTTCACCGCCTATGAATAAAAATACATCTGCGTTTTGAATGTTTTTTATATCTGCTGGGCTTGGTTCATAAGAATGTATGGAACTGCCAGGGGGAGTTAGCATTGTTATATTTGCCTGTTCTTTTGCAGCCGCTCTTGAAAAATCGTAAAGCGGGAAAATTGTGGCAACTATATTTACCTTGCCATCAGGTGAGGCTTTAGTTTTTTTCTCTTCGCAAGAAGTTGCTAAAACCAAGCACAATGCGAGGGCAAAAAGTGGGAATTTTCTAAACATAACATTTCTCCTTTGATGTTGGGGGTAAATGTAGAAAAATTAATCTTGAAGGCAACGTACGCTGAACCAACTCGTTTTCTCACCAGTACTCCAAGTGACACGTTCGTCGCGGCAGTCCATGCTAAAATTATAAGCACCTCTGAAATCAAATTCTGTAGTACTCCACCAGATAGCGAAATAATTACCAGCATTGTATAAACTACCATCCGAAAAATTACTGCTGCCACCCGGCAATGCAGCAAAACCATATTTGTCATTGCCATTGCCTCTATTGTTCCAACCGCTAGTAGCCTTGAGGTATTTGCCTGCGCAATCACTGCATTTATTATCACTTTCAACATAGCTTACCAATGTGTTCCATTCATCATAACTCGGAATATGCCAGCCTGATGGACATACTGCCTTAGTCCAATTATATAATCTACCATAAAGGTCACAGTTAATTGTATTCTCATCCGTGAGAGTTTCACCTGCAGTAGTGCCGCATTTACTACCTGTCACGGCATAGTTAAGGTTTTCTGCCATCCAATTCTGTTCACCGATTTTCACTGTTTTATATGTTTGACCTTCATATATAAATGAACCATATTTTATTTCATTGTTATATGAAGAACAGGAAAATGTAAATGCTATAACAATCAAAGCACATATTAAGAAGGTATTTTTCATAAGCATTTTTCACACACCCCAGAAATTCTAATCGCATATTCTATATGCTTAAACTTGGCTTTTGCCCCAGCTGCATTTATCACTTTTGCCAAATTATCAACTTGTATTTCGTAAATAGCATTGCATTTTTCGCAGGTTATATGCTCGTGGTATTTTTTTGTTTTTTTTGCTTCGTAGTGAATGTGCCCGTGCCCAAAATCAACAGAGCTTAAAATTCCGGCTTCCTTCATGGAGGCAAGCGTTCTATAAACCGTGGCACGGCTTATGTTTATGCCGTTTTTGTGCATTTGCGAAGTTAACTCATCGGCAGAAAAATGATAAAGAGCAGACATCGCTTCTTTTAAAATAACTTCACGCGGTTGCGTGTACAACAAACCTTTGGATTTCAAAAAATCTTTATAGACTTTAATGGTTTCTTCTAGATTCATTGACGAAGACATAAATAAAAATGTAGAAAAATTCAACATTCTTAATCGTACTCTGGCTTTGTGGTGAGAACCACAGATATTCCGTGCAATCCGTGGAAAGCCAGCGCAAAGCGGCTTATAAACAGTTTAGATGTTCGTACTCTAAAGCCAAAACCATAAGAGTTTCTTAAATTAAAAGATGAGAAACGCCCCAAGTCATCGCTGTAAATTCCGTATTCATTAAAAATAAGCATATCTGCATAGCGGTCTATGGGCCAGCGATATTCATTTGAAATGCCAGCAACAATGGCTCCGGTGAAAAAATTTTCTTTATATGCACGGAGCGGAAAATTCACGCCTAATCTGCCCATAGCGGTGAACGGAGCCTTGCCTTCGTTCTCTTCTATCATGTATCGTGCTTTCAACTGAGTTATAAGCACTCGCCTATCCAAAGTAATTTCCCTTATGTTTATGGGATTCAATATTTCAATAGCTTCCGAAAAAGATAAATTCTTTAACTTCTCCCTATTTGCATTGCTTTCTGCAACCGTCATAGCATAGCTTCTGTGGCCTAGCAGTAAATAATGTACATAACGACTTTCGGCAATATGGTAATTATGGTCTTTTGTGCCATTATAAGAGCTAACAGGCACATAAGAATAGTTCACGGAAAATTTATGCCCTTTGGTTGCTGAATATGGCTCGTTAAGGCTGTTGTAAAGCAGGGAGACTGTTAGTGGATAACTTTCAAAACGCTTGTAAAATCCGCGATTGAAAATATACACATCATTCATTACGGTATCTTCTATGCTAGGAAAATCAAATCTGTGAAAATTGAAAGATGAGCCAAATTCCAAATCCCAATCCCCATGCAATTTAAATCCCAGATAAGAACTTAAAAGAAAAGAGCTATCTGCAAAGAAAATATTAGTTCCATAAGAACTTCTAAACGAATTGTTCCCGTATTCCTTATAACTTGCATTCAATCTAGAATATAAAGATGTGCCGATAATTTTAGTTTTCTTATAACGCATAGTTGCATCCAAATCTCCGTTTACATAGCGATGCGGAGATAAAAACATATTATCATTGTCAAAAAAAAGTTCCGTATGCCAGTAGGCAAAGCCTATGTTGGCAGAACTACCCAAACGAGCATCTATTGTGGGGTAAAACATTATCTGTTTTTTTTCGCCATAAGTTATGAGATTTGCCCCTTTTTCTATTATATCTTCCTTTGATAAATATATTAACGGCGGTATCACTGGATATATCAAAAATTCAACGGTAGGTTGTACTATATGCTCAAAGGGCCAAGACACAATAGTCAATAAGGTACTTTTAAGTTCTACATTCACAATAGAAGTATCTGAACTAGCCTCTTGTGCCCTAGCGCAAAAAGCAAAAAGAAAAATAAAAACAAAACCTTTTTTCATTTACTAAATTTGAAATTTACAAATGTTTTCTTTAATAACAAGATTTTTGCTCTTTTTGCAAAAGGTTCCAAAACTGATAATAGTTTTTGCCTTTGCTTTGTCTGCCCTGTGCGTATATCCCGTTTCAAATTTGCGCTGGGAACTGGATATGGCAGATTTGCTTCCAAAAGAACATTCCGCAATAGTCACTCAGAACCAGGTGTATAAAGAATTTGGTGGCTGGCAAACCTTAATTATTCTCTCTATATCCCCAGACAGTGCGGCAAATGCAAATTTTATCGCAAACTTGGCTGCATCTCTAGAGCAAAATGCCTTGGTGAACCTCGCAGAATACCGCACAGAGGCAGATTTTTACAGAGAGCATAAGTTGTTATATATAAATCTCCACGATTTGGAAACCATCAGGGATAGGATTAAAAGCCTTGTGGCAAAGCAAAAAGAAAAATTGAATCCTTTTATAGTTGAGCTGGTGAAAGACACTTCCGTACCAAGCGAGCCTTTTTTTCATTTAGAAGACATTGAGCGAAAATATTTGCAAAAACTGAAAAACTTTAGAGGCAGCACAGATGGAAAAATACAAGTTCTGGAAATTTATCCCACAAAAAATAATTTAAGCCTGCCAGATATGAGAAAATTATATGGGCTTGCAAAAGCAAAAGCCGATTCTCTTGGCGAGCAAAAAAATATAAATGTGCTTTATGGCGGGGCGGTTTACGATTTTGTGGCAAATAGCAGAACTTTGCTATCGGAGGTGAGAACCCTAGCATTGATTTCTGCGCTTGTGTTATTTGCCATATTTGTTTTTTTCTGTTTCAAAATACCAGCTATATCCTTAATTACAGCTTTGTGCCTTGCTATGGCAACCTTGTGGACATTCGCTGGGGTCTCAATTTTATTTGGCAGAATAAATATATTAACAATAATACTCGCTCTGATAGTACCAGGGCTTGGAGGGCGAAATGCCACCCATTTGCTTTCGAGATATACAGAAGAAATGCAAAAGGGATTAAGTGTTAAGCTCGCTCTGGAAAGCACTATACTCGGCATAGGGCAACCTTTTACCGTTAGTGCCTTTATAAGTTCTTCAATGCTCTTTTGCCTGTTTTCCATTCCCTTGCAGGGAATAAAGGAGCTTGGGATTGCAGGAGGGCTTGGAATTTTATTTGATTGGTTCGCAATAAGTGTGGTGCTTCCTGCTATGTTAATATTTTTGCAAAAAAAACACAATTTTCCACTGCTTGCAAAGATAACCTTTAAGTTTTCTGACTTTTCACCAAAGCCCTTGAATATAAACAAAAAATATATAGCAGCTGTTTTGTTTGTTACCGTAGCCATTACTGTGCGTGGGATTTTTCCAGAAATGGAATATCGTTTTTCAAAAACAGAGTTTGCAACACCTTCCGAGCCTGTGTACGGAATTCTAAAAGAGATAGGAGAATACAAAGCGGAACCTGTTATTGTTATTTTCCCAAATGCAAAGTACGCAGAAGTTGCCGCAGACAACTATCCTGATATAAATTGGGTGACTCTTGCAAGCCTTTTACCGCGCGCGCAAGATAAAAAATTGAGAATTTTGGGAGAAATAAAAAGTGCCCTAAGTCCAGAAATTTTGGAAACACTCGCTGGCAGCGATCTGGCAAATGCAAACAAGGTTGTGGAAAGCTGGAACTTAAAACCTGTGGAGCCAGCAGATTTTCCAGACAGTTATCATTTGAAATTTTTGGGCAAAGACGGCAATATTGGAGAATTTGGCTTTGTTTTTCCAGCCTTTGACATTGATGACGGGCTTGAGTGCCGCAGGTTTGCAAAAAGCGTAAATGAAATCTCAATTTTTGGCAAACCTCTTGCAAGCACCGGCAACCCCATAATACGTGCTGCACTTATGGATTTGAGCCTCCCAAAGCTTCGCAGATGCACCATATTTGGCTGCATGGCAATTCTGCTCTGGCTTTTAATATTCAAGAATATGAGGAACCACATATTTTTGATTTTAGTTTCTCCGGCTGTTGGATTTTTGTGGTTCTTTGGGATTTTGAATTTGCTAAGTATTCCTTTAACCGTTTATAGCATTTTAGCACTGCCTTTTTTGATAGGCATTTCCATAGACGGTTCACTGTTTTTATGGCAGAGATTTTGGGAAGAAGGAACAGGCTCGCTAAAATTTGTTTGCATAAAAACCGGAGGAACAGTGATTATTTCTTATCTAATACCAATAGCGGCTTTTTCAAGCGTATGTTTTTCTTCGCATCCAGGTTTAAAAAGCCTTGGCGTGACGGCGGTTATAGGCATTTTAAGCACTGTTCTTGCTCATATAGCCATATTCCCAATCACAGCTTCTCTTATTGAAAAAAGAAGAAAGCACCAAGCTTAATAAAAGGAGTTTTGCCATCGAGAAATCTTCCAACCGCATCACTTTGCAAGCGAGTTTCAACAGCCCAGTTTTTATACTCACAACGCAGTCCCACATAAGCACCTGGTTCATATTTGTCGAGATTGAAAGTATCCATGTTCGTATCGTCTTCTTCTATAGCAGTCCAATTCAAATAAGAAACAATGTTGTAACTAGCACCAACAAAAGCTAGTAAATGTTTTGTTAAAGCTATTTCCCCTAAAAAATTTGGAGAAATTTTGCCTCGCAAATAATATTCAAAAAGATCAATTGCATAATAATAGGAATTAGATTCCCAAGAAAGTTCATTGTTTAAGCCAACAATAAATTTGAGCCTATCGTTTTGCAAAACTTTATAGCCAAAATTAAACAGAAATACTATGTTTGTTTGATAGTCAGAAAACTTAAATTTCACAGGGGTGAAATTATATTCTTCGTATGTATATCCAGAATAAGAAGTTTTATAGCGGTCAAAATTAAATCTTAAATCCCAAACCAGATTGTTGCCACCAGTGATTCCAATATATGTTTCTCTGTCAGCAGCTTGTTTATAACGAACAGTATTCTCATCATAATAATCACTTCTTGTGGCATAACCAGTATGTGCGTAAATAATTGAGCCACCAAAAGGTACAGAGAAATTCAAGCCAATATTTTGGTTTGATGAACATTCATAATTGCCATCACTGTTACGATCGCAGCGTTTATAAGGAGAAACATTCAAAAAAAGTCCATAAAAGCTTTTTGCAAACCCAAGCATCAAAGATTGGTCAAAGCCTAAGAGTGCAGAACCGTCCGCTAAATCAAAAGCCGAATAACCAGAGCCAGGTTCAGGCGAAACATATATAAATTTTTGCCTGTAAATATCGCTTGGTTTTTGAAGAATATCTTCAATGGTTGGAGCCGCACCCAAGGTTCCGTAGGGATTATATGCAAAACCGCGCAAGGTCTGTTGCGCAAAAACGAGTGCTACGCATAAAAGCATAACTTTAACAATATTCATAAACATAGTACAATAAATATATAAAAATTATATCGCCTGCGACAAATCAAAGACCAAATGCGAAAGTTTGAATTTATCTGGTTTAAAGTCGTTGAATGTCGTTTTTAGGGCATAATCCAATCTTATTGTTAAAAACTGCCATTTATAGCGAAGCCCAAGCCCCACAGACATTTCTTCGGCGGTTTTATAAGAATCATTTGAATCGCTTATGTGAGCCCAGTCTGTGAATTGTACAAACTGAAAATTGCGAAGCGTATTCCAAGGCGGAATTATTCTCAATTCCTCATTTATTCTGTAATAAGTTGGCGAAAGCCCACCGTCTTTATTTTCTTTCCCAGTAGAATCATATGTTATTATGTATGGGTACACGCTCCTAAAAGCATAGCCACGCAAGGTTCTGCCTCCACCCTGATAAAAAGTTTGAGCGTCATCTTTTCCAGCATTATTGAAAACATTTCCATAGCTAAACGCAAAGGCACTGAGTAAATTTTTAAAAAAAGGAATATAAAGATAAGAAGATATATCTGTATATAGAAAACCATGATCCAAGCTCGCATTCCAAGACTCGTTTTTCAATTCTCCGCCAGCACCAAGTGCAGGAACAAATCTAAAACCTAAAACAGGGTCGTGGCTATTGTCGGTAAAATCTAATACCAAGCCTATTTCGTCTTTTATCTTAAAATAATCATCAGCTTCCGATACTATACGTCTCAAAAATCTGAAATCAAGAGTGTTCCTAAATCGAATGCGGCTGGAAAGACCAAATGATATATTTGCCCTATTTACTAATTCCCATCTTTCAACAAGGCTATCCCGAATGGTTGGATCAGGTAACTTTTCGTGGTTAAAAAATATTTTTTCATCTAACCTTATAGCTGTGGGTATCCAAGATACTCCGGTGCCAAATAGCAATGGATGTGCGTAGTTAAAAGCGAGTTCTTGGCGATTTTCTGCAAGCATAGTGCTAACGCCAATCTCGTGAAAAGAACCGAACAAATTTCTGTGCAGAGAAGACAGCGATATTCCAAAACCGTAAACCTGTTCAAAAAAGAAACGATAATTTGCCTCTCCAGGAACTCTTTCGTAAACAGTTAAGGTAATATCAGAAAGACCGTTTGCTTGCAAAGTGTCTTCTAACCTAACCTGCGAAAATAACTGCGTTGAAAATAACTTTGTTCTGAAAGAAAAGAAATATCTTTCGTTCACGATGGAATCACGTGGTATTTCCCACAATTTGTACAACCAAAGAGTGTCGGAAAGCCCGTGTTCCGGTTCTGTTTGCCCTGGCAACAAACCTGAGCGAAAAACTACGCTCCTGAAATTCCCCATGCGAACTTGAACGCTAGGGTCTGTAAAGTAACGAACATTCACATTTTTTTTCACAGTGTCTATATATTCCCTGTGTTCTATGGTTATATGCAAATAGCCGTTTTTTTGGTAAACATCCCTTATCGCTTTTTGGTCATTGTTTATATTTTCCGGATCATAAAATCCACCTTTGGGAACTGAGAGTTCTGTCGTCCTTATAAGGGTATCTGCACCTGCAGGAAATTCAATTTCTGCTTGCCCAAACTTGTATCTTTCTCCCTCATATACATTAAACACATAATTTTCCACTGAAATAGAGTCCACCTTTTCTTCGCTCACAGAAAGAGAAATATTTTCGCTGAAATAACCGTTGCTCTGGTAAAAATCATCCAAATTCACCTTTGCTAGCTTAATTATGAAATTGCGCCTTTCTGGCGAAATTAAATCCATTTCCATAGGCAGGTCTAGCTGCTCTATCAAAAATTTTTCGCTATAGATTTTAGCGCCATTTATTTGCAATTTCCAATGGGAAACACCCGCATTCGCGAAAACTGCAAATAAAGCTACGCAAAGAATTGCATACATTAATTTTTACTTTCTAGAGCGCTGCCTCGGTTTCTTTGGAGCAGGTGCTTCATCATCCGATGGAGGAGCTACTTTGCCTTTACCACCCTTTTTAATAGCAGGTGCAGGAGGAGCTTCATCCTCACTTGGCGGAGCTTCTTCCATCACGTTTCTCCTTTTTCCACCGCCGCCGCCACCACCATCGTTGTTTATAAAGCCAGCTTTATCTGGGTTAAAACCAGAGGGCAAGTTTGTTCTGTTATCGTATATAACTCCTGAAACCTGCCGCAGAGTTTCCATTCCTTTGGAACGAGATAAATTTGCTCCAGAAAAATCCACTCTATCTAGTTTTGTGTCTGCGTTAAAGGTTGCAGCTTGAATATCGGCATTTACAAAGCTAACCTGAGTGAGTTTTGCACCATCGAATTTTGCACCGACCATGGTGGCTTCAGAGAAAATAATTCTGTCTAGGGTGGAATTTTTAAAATCGGCTTTTGTCAAATCGGCTTTTGGGAATTGTGAGCGTTTCATATCGGTTCCGTCAAAAACAGCATTTTTCAAATCTGTACCCACAAAATCGCATTTGTCAACGCTGGCATCAAAAAAGCTCGCTCCAACCATTTTGGTTTGTATAAATGTACTGCTGCTAACATTGCTTTTATCGAACACCACGCCTGTTATGGTCATTCCGTTGAAATCCATATCTGATATATTGGCTTGCGCAAAAATAGCCTTTTGCAATTTTGTTTTCTTCAAGTCTGCATTGCTAAAGGATGTTAGCGAAAAATCTGCATTGGTGAAATTGGCATTGCCAAAATCTGCTCCTTTAAAATCCACCCTTTGCAAGCCTGCACCTACAAAGTTTGAGTTGTTCAAATCAACATTCACAAAATTGGAATTGGTTAAATTGCATTTGGAGAAGTTTGCTCCCGTAACTTGCGCTCCTTTAAAGTTGGAACCAGCAAGCCCCGAATTGGTAAAATTGGTGTTTTGGGCAACAACCCCACCAAAATCGGCACCGGTTAAATCCACGTCTATTAGTTTTGCACCTGTTAAATCGGTGTTTTTAAAGCTAAGACCCTCAGATACCTTCATTGAGGTGAGGTTTGCATTTACAAGAGAGGCACCTGAGAAATTTGTTGATTTTTCTATAGCACCTTCGCTGTTCAAAAGCGTTGCTCTGTATAAGTTTGCACCTTCAAGGTTTGCATCGGAGAAATCCACGCCTCGCATATCTGCGCTTGAAAAGTTTGCACCCGCAAGATTTGCCCCAGAAAAATCAGGGGTTTCTAGCATGGCATTTTGAAACTTTGCGCCACGAAGCTCGGCTTTTTTAAACACAGGGCTTGCGCCAGTGGCGTTCTGGAAGTCTGCCCCTTCACCAGCGGCATTGTCAAAACGATAGCCATCAATGCCTTTTTGCCTAAAGGAAGTGGTTATCTCCTTGCCTTTCCAATTTTTTTGTTCAGAAAGACCCATACAGGAAGTTAAGGAAAAGACAACCGCGGAAGCGGTTAGCAAACCGCCAATAAAATATTTTTGCATAAAATAACCCTTTTGCATATTTCATTAAAATATAAAAAAAAAATGAAAAGCGGTAGATTTTTTTTGTATCTTTCGTTTCTTATGCCAAATAGAGTAGTAGTGGGTTCCCAATGGGGCGATGAGGGCAAAGCCAAAATCGTTGACTTTTTAACTATATATGCAGATATAATAGTCCGTTTTCAGGGGGGAGCAAACGCAGGGCATACGGTAAAAGCAGGCGACCAAGAATTCATTTTTCACCTAATCCCAAGCGGAATTATGCACGAAAACAAGGTTTGCGTAATAGGAAACGGGGTTGTTTTTGACCCCAAACAGGCTATTTTAGAGATAAAAGACCTTGAAACAAAGAATATTTCAGTGGAAAACCGTATTTTAATAGCAGAAAACGCCCATATTGTGTTACCCTGGCATATAGCCTGCGATAAGCTAAAAGAAGCCAAAGCCGGAAAATCTGCAATTGGAACCACAGGGCGAGGCATTGGACCCTGCTATAGCGACAAGGTCAACAGGCTAGGGGTTAGGGTTGGCGATTTGCTGGATATTAAAGAATTAAAGCCTCGTGTAGAGGCTTTGGCTCAGTTCAGAAACGAAGAATTTCAAAAAATGTTCGGTGCAGAACCAATAGACCCAGGTCCCATTATTGAGGAATATTTGGAATTTGGCAAACAGTTAAAACCATATATCTGCGATACTGTTTCTTATTTATACGAGGCTTTGAAGGCAAAAAAACAGATAATTTTTGAAGGCGCTCAGGGAACGATTTTAGATGTTGACCACGGAACCTATCCCTTTGTAACATCTTCAAACACGGTAGCCGGTTCCGCAAGCTGCGGTTCTGGAGTTGGTCCCACCGCCATAGAACAGGTTATTGGCGTTGTGAAAGCCTATACCACAAGGGTTGGAAACGGACCTTTCCCAACCGAACTCTCAAACGAAATTGGAAAAAAGTTGCGCATAATAGGCGGTGAATTTGGAGCCACAACCGGCAGGCCTCGCCGTTGCGGTTGGTTCGATGCTCCAGTTGTTCGCAAGGCAGCCGCTGTAAATGGCTTAACACACCTCGCAATAACCAAGCTAGACGTGCTAGATACTTTTAAAGAGATAAAAATCTGCACAAACTATAAAATGGAAGGCAAGGAATTGCAGACTTTTCCAAACGGATTAACGCAAGTTGCCCTTTGCGAACCTGTTTACGAAACTTTGCCGGGCTGGGAGTGCTCAACCGCCAAATGCCGCTCTTGGAGCGAATTGCCCCCAAATGCGCAAAAATATTTAACCAGAATTTCCGAACTCGCAGGCGTTAAAATAGGAATGGTTTCCATTGGAGCAAAACGTGATGAATCTATTGTATTGGATATTAATTGAGTTGAGAGTTGAGAGTTGAGAGTTGAGAATTTAGAATATGGAAAATGAAAACCCTTTTAGTACTCCGATTAAAATAAAAGAGCCGCAGAATAAGCTCCCCGATTTTTTAATGGAAAATTTGCCAGAACATTTGCAAGCAACCGTTAAGGAGCTTGGCTGGAACGAGCTAATGCCTGTGCAAAAGAAAACCATTCCCTATATGCTGCAAGGCAGGGATATGCTAATTCAGTCTAAAACCGGCTCTGGAAAAACAGGTGCTTTTTTGCTGCCTCTTTTTCAGGTTATAGTTGCAGAGCATATTTTTCCGCAGGCTCTTATTTTGGTTCCCACACGCGAGCTGGCATTGCAGGTTCATGGCGAAGCAGAAAAACTAGCAAAAGGCACAGGCATCCGCTCTTGCGCAATTTTTGGCGGAGTTGGCTTTGACAACCAAATTCACGCCCTCAGAACCGGAGTGCATATAATAGTTGCCACCCCAGGCAGGCTTTTAGACCACGCACAAAGAGGCAACATAGATTTTGGAAGCATTCGTGATTTGATTATGGATGAGGCAGATGAAATGCTAGGCATGGGTTTTTATCCCGATATGCAACGTGTGCGCCGCTTTTTGCCAAAAGAAATTTCTTGCACAATGTTCAGTGCCACAATTCCTCAAACCGTAAAAAGTTTAGCAAGGGAATTTCAACGCCCAAACGCAGATTTTCTCTCTCTCTCTTACGATCAGGTTATAGCAAAAAATTTGGAGCACCGTTACTACGCCTCCGATGCAATGGGAAAGGATTCTCTTTTGATAAAAATTCTGGAATGGGAAAATCCAGAGAGTTGCATGGTCTTTTGCAATATGAAAAAAGACGTGGCATATCTGGAACAGGTTTTAAACGATTACGGTTTTGTAGCCAAAGCTCTTTCTGGGGATATTTCTCAAAAAGAACGTGAGCAGGTTTTGGGAGCATTCAGGGAAAACAAACTGAAACTTTTAATATGCACAGATGTTGCCGCACGCGGCATAGATGTGACCCACGTAACTCACGTTATTGTTTATGACCATCCAAGCGACCACGAGGTTTATGTGCATAGAAGCGGCAGAACAGCGCGAGCTGGCAGAAGCGGTCTTTCAATTTCGCTTATAACCCCAGTTGAAGAAATTGAAATTCAAAAAACCGCCGCAGATTTTGGAATAAACTTCATAAAAATGCAGCCAATAAGCGAAGAAGAACTAGCAAGCCGCATTCGCCAAAGAGCCGAGGCAAAACTAGACCGCGAACGCAGATTTTTAGGTCAAAAACAAAACGAAAGAATGCGCCGCTATCTCCCAATGGTAGAGGAACTTTCGCAAAACACAGAAGGAAAAGAATTGCTTGCCTATTTGCTGGATTCGTTTTATTGGAAGTAAGTGCGCGAAGAGGAAGTTGGTAGAGTGGAACCAGAAGAAATAAACAACCGATTCAACAGCGAATTACAACAACAGATAGATGGAGCTTTGCCAAAAGGACACATTTACAGTTTGGGCTATCCAGAGAGAAATTTGTTGTCTGCTGGCTTGCCTAACTTGCCTATTGAGTTAAATGCAATAAGATTGGCAGAAAAAGCAAGCGAAAATTATAGGCATCCTTTTAACATTGCAGTTTTGAAAAACTTGCCAAAAGCAATAAACGATCCGATAGCTGTGTTTTCTTATGGAGATAAAACAAAAGCTGTAAATATTATAACAGAAATAGAAGCAAACAGTAAAAACATTTTAGTTGGAATTGCGTTAAACCCTGAAATAAATGGGAAAAAACTTAACATTAACAGCGTTAGAACTGTATTTCCAAAAGACTTTTTAGAGTGGGAAAATTGGATTAATCAGGGAAAAACGTTATATCTTAATGAAGAAAAAATGGAGGCTGCTAGCCAACCCCAGACGCCCCGAGGACGTGACAACAGCCTCCATTTATAATATAGAAATAAATGAGCCTACCCCACAAGCTATACCTATTTGTCTGAACCACATTTATTGGCTTTTTGATATTTTTTCTGAAAATTTTTATACTTTTATAAGCTATGAATAGACTATTTTCACCCCTCAACCATAGGAGAAAAACAATGAGGAAAATCATCACAAAAGCAATAGCATTGCTTATCGCGTTCAACATCGCCATTTTTGCCCAAGAAATGGGAACTTTCAAAGATACCAGAGATGGCAAAACCTACAAAACCACCAAAATAGGTTCACAAATTTGGATGGCGGAGAATTTGAATTACAACGCAAGTGGTTCAAAATGCTACGACAACAAACCAGCAAACTGCACAACTTACGGTAGGTTGTATAATTTAGAAACAGCCAAGAAAGCCTGCCCTGCTGGTTGGCATTTGCCTAGTGGATTTGAATGGCGAAATCTCATAGAGATTGCTGGTGGCAGTGATAGTGCTGGAGGTAAGCTTAAAACTAAAAACGGTTGGCCATCTGGTAAGTATGTTGCTACTGGTAAACAGCTTGAGAAAATGAATATTATTAGAATGCGGAATCCTAATGCTTTTCCTAGCGATACACTTGAATTTAATGCTAATGGCACGGATGAATTTGGGTTTGCTGCTTTGCCAGGCGGTAGCGGCAAAGCGAATGGCAGTTTCGGCGGTGTCTCGAATGTGGTAGGATATTGGGGTACTGATTCTACGGTTTCTATAAAAATCGGCGAATATGGTAGATGGTGGTTTATTCCAGAGGAAAAATATTCTGATGATAATACTCCATATTATTATATATCCGGGACATACTTACATCAAGAAGGATACAAAAGCTCAAAACAGGACTTTAACAGCGTGCGTTGTGTTCAAGGCGATGCAGAAAAGTCAAAGTCGGAAGCAAAAGCAGAAATTGATGCAAGGGAAAAAGCGGCGTGGGAGGCAAAGAAAAAAGAGCAAGCGGAGGCAATGGCAAAGGCGGAAGCGGAGAAGAAAAAGAAGATAGAAGATTATGTAAAAGCAAATCCAGATGTTATAGCACCTTTTAAGGATCCCAGAGATGGCAAAACCTACAAAAAATTTGTGTGGGATAATAAAACTTGGATGGCAGAAAATCTCAACTACGAGGCAAAAGGCTCAAAATGCTACGACAACAAACCCGAAAACTGCAAAAAATACGGCAGATTATACGATTATGAAACAGCCAAAAAAGCCTGTCCTGCTGGTTGGCATTTACCCACTAGGAAAGAGTGGTTTAGTGAGAGCATTGATATTAAAGCAGGAAGCGGCTGGGACGATGAAACAAAAGGTTACAAATCTGGTGGCGGTACGAATGAAATAGGTTTTACGGCTTTGCCTGGGGGTTTTTATGGTTCTGATTATTATTCTAAAAAAGGCGTAAATTTCTACGATGTTGGCAAAACAGGAAAATGGTGGATCGATACCACAGGTGGCAGAGGTGCGTGTGCCCTTAGAGCAAGCTACATAAGCAAAACAGGAGGCTGGGTATGTGACGACAAAACCGACTTGTATAGCGTTCGTTGCGTTAGTGATACTCCCGCCGGTATTTTCAATGTTCCTGTTACCAAAGAAGTCCCACAACTCTCCTCAAAACCAGCGGAGCAGCCAAAGCAAGCGGATCCGCCAAAACAGGCAGAGCAACCAAAGCAAGCAGATCCGCCAAAAAAAGCAGACCCACCAAAGCAGCAATCCTCTAACGAATTTTGCAACATAACATTTCCAAAAAAGGCGTGTATAGAAATGCCAAAAGGCACGTGCAAAATGTCAGGCGGTAAGGTAGTGGATAAGTGCAAGTAAACCACAAAAAGGGCAACCGCAAGGATTACACCCCAAATGCAAACCCTAAAAAAATCCCTTGCATATAACTTTGTGCAAACCAACTGGTTCGCAATCAATCAAGGAATTATTTTCTTTTTGCTTTGCTGGACAGTTATGCAACTCTGTGCAAGTGGGCGAGCAATATTGCCACAAGGCTCCCTTTTTTCTTGGTCCTATCTCACCGAATTTTAACCATTCCCTTGTATATGCGTGAACAGGATGTGCAAGTATTTTATCAAATTCGCCTTCCTCCACAAGTCTGTCTGCGCAGAAAACTGCGAGGCGCGTTCTGCAAAACTGCATTTTGCCTGCTTTTTGCAAAATGGTCTCTTTTTGGCTTGCCAAATAAACTACGCTGCCGATTATTCCCTTTCTCAGCAAATCTTGCAAAAAATCATAAGGTCTGCATTCCTCAAAAAATCCTATATCTGGCTCTTCAATAAAAATTGCCGTATTTGTATTCAAAGAGCAGAGCCAAAGCGAAATTTTTTGCAAAACAGGCAAGGAAATTTTAGATGGCTTGTTCCAAAGAACATATTTTTTTATGCCATGCTTTGCCGCACTATCTTCCAATTTTTTCTTGGTTATATCTGGAAACAAATCAAGAATAAAATCACCTATTGTTCTATGCGGCGGAAAAGATTCAGCTGCATTCTTTGGCAAAAGAATGGATTTTATAGAGCCACCTGTTTTTAACCTTTGCCCATCTAATCTAACAGCGCTTTGACAATTGCATTCATTTGGCAAAAAACCAGCCAGGGCGCGCAAAAGTTTATTGTGGTGAGTTTCGCCTGCCAAAAACAAAAAATCGTGCTTTTTCAAACTCAGCGAAAATGGCTTTATTATCCGGTTAAGCGAAAAATCAACCCAAGAAATAGACATATCATTTATGCGGTAATATTATTTTGAAAGTTAAAAAAAATATATTCGCAAATAAAGTAAATGCAAGGGCGTAAAAAGAACTGCCATAGAGCAGAGGAAAATCCTTTAAATTATAAGCGGTTTTTATGGTGCTGCCAAGACCTGGTATATTAAACTTTGCTTCAAAAAGCAATATGGCAATAAAAATAGCTGGCGCAAAAAAACTCCAAATCAAAGCCTGCATAGGCAATGCGGCAATGCGAGCCTGTTTTAGTACTTTTGCCTTATCCATACGCAAAAACACGGAAAATTCGCTAAATTTGCTGTTTAAATTTTTTTTTACGTTAAAAAGGAACAAAAAAACTCCAAAAGTGCAAAAACTTATGGCTAAAATCAGCAAAAATTTGCAAAATGAATTGGGAAAAGCCATTAAAACAAAATGCTGAACCGTTTGCGGATATTCAAAATCCGAAAAACCAAGGCTTCCTTTTTCAAGTGAGGTCCTTATGTAAGTAAAAAAATCTGTAAAATTAAATTCCAAGTTCTGTCGCAACAGCGTAAATTCCTTTTTTGTCTATTGTTCTTAGCCCTTGGCTGCTAACACGAAGGCTAATCCAGCGATTTTCTTCTGGTATAAAGAATTTTTTTGTGTGCAGGTTTGGCTGCAACCTAACCTTTTTTTTGCGATTTGAATGAGATACGCGGTTTCCCATCATACCCTTTTTTCCAGTAACATCACATACGCGGCTCATAAAATTCTCCAATTTAGGTCTATAAATATAGCAATTTTTAGTGATTTTGTCAAGGGGTGTTATTTTCTACCTTATTACTACCAAAAATGCCAGAAACCCTAGAATGCACCGTATCTTCCGTAGTTTTTTCAAACGAGCGAAATGGGTTTTCTGTTGTACGAATAAAAAATGGCAAACAAACAGAAACCGCGGCTGGTAATTTTTTGCCTGTTCACGCTGGGGAGAGGGTTCGTTTAACGGGAGAGTGGAGCGAGCATCCTAAGTTTGGAAAGCAGTTTTCTGTGGCAAGCTGCGAGGTTTTGCAGCCAGAAGGGGAAAATGGCTTGATAGATTATTTGGCTAGCGGAATTTTTACGGGTATAGGGGAAAAAACAGCGGAAAAATTGGTTGGTGTTTTTGGGGAGAATTTGCCAAAAATTTTAGACACAAATCCCATGCAACTGCGAGGGGCGGTAAAAGGGTTAAGCGGAAAACGGCTTGAGAAATTCATAGATGATTGGGGAATGCAGCAAGAGAGCAGAAAATCACTGCTATTCCTTTACAAACTCGGATTTACAGGTGCAAAAGCAATGCTCGCTTGGAATTTGCATAAAACTCAAACAGAAGATATAGTCAGCGAAAATCCATACATTCTTTGCGAAGAACCTTTTGCCTATCCATTTGAAATAGCAGACAATGCCGCAAAAAAAATAGGATTTGAAGAAAGCTCTGGGCTAAGGCTTCGCGCCGCCATATTGCACGTTTTAAGAGAAGCCAAATACGATGGGGGACATTCATTCATGCCTCCTGAAAATCTATTGCAAAACGCCCTTAATTTTTTGAGAATAATTCCGAGCTTCCCTGATGATGATATTTTTGATTATTTATATACCGCACTCTCAGACTTGAAAAAGGCGGAAAAAGTCATTATTCAACAAGAGCGTGTGTGGCTGCCGGAACTTTACGAAGCGGAAAAATATATAGGAATGTTCATTCGGCGTGCTTTGAATTTTGGGGAATTAGAGGCTTTGCACAACGATGCGGAAATAAATGCGGCGGCGATCAGCCTTGAAATTTCTTATAGCAATGAGCAATTGAAAGCCATTAAAGATGCCGTTTCAAATATGTTCTTTGTGATAACAGGAGGACCAGGGACAGGCAAAACAACAATTTTGAAAGGAGTGTTGCATATCTTGAATTTGCAAAAAAAGAAAGTTATGCTCGCCGCGCCCACAGGTCGCGCTGCTCGCCGAATGGCGGAAGTTTGCCGCTTTAAAGCGAGCACCATTCACCGCTTGTTGGAAATAGACCCCATTTCTGGTCTTTTTTACAGAAACGAAATGAACCCCTTGGAAGCAAATGTTGTTATTATAGACGAAAGCTCCATGCTAGACAACGAACTAGCCGCAGATTTGATGCGCGCTCTAAGACATGGCACTCAGTTGATTTTGATAGGCGATGCAGACCAGTTGCCAAGCGTTGGTCCCGGCAATGTGCTGAGGGAAATTCTCTCTTGCAAAGAAGTTGCGCAAGCGAGGCTTTCCAAAATTTACAGGCAGGGGGAATCCAGCGATATTGCAGAAAATGCGCACCGAATTTTAGCTGGCAAAATGCCAAATTTGCAAAACGGCTCGCACTTTCACTATATGCCCTACCAAAATTCAGAAGAAGCTCTTTCCATTTTGCACAGGCTTTCAAAAAATGGAGAACTGCAAGTTTTAACCCCTATGCACAAGGGAACTCTGGGAACCCAAAGCCTTAACGCCTTTATGCAAAAAATCCTCAATTTCAACGCTTATGGTTTTGATTACAGAAATATTCACTGGCAAATTGGCGATCCTGTGATGCAACTTAAAAACAATTATGAAAAAGATATTTTCAACGGTGACTTGGGGCGCATAATTCGCGTTATGCCAACTGCAAAAAAAATAGAGGCGGATTTTGAAGGCAAAACCATAACCATTGAAGGCGATGAATTTGAGCATTTAACCCTAGCTTATGCCTGCACCGTTCACAAAAGCCAAGGCAGCGAATATAAATCCGTAGCGGTTGTGCTGGACTACACCCATTCCATTATGCTGCAAAGAAATTTGCTGTACACGGCTGTGACTAGGGCAAAGGAAAATATTTGGATTTTAGCGAGCCAAGGTTCCTTGGAAACTGCGGTTCGCAACAATAGAGAGCGGCACAGGTGGACTGCACTTGCGGAGTTTATATAGTAAACGCAATAACTATGCCACTCTATCCCCTAAGATTATGACCCATAACCAAAATCAAGTGTTATTGGGTTTGGTTTTTTTCCTATATGTTTTGTAATGATTCGCACCAACGCAGTGCAAATTCTTTCTCTGCTACGCTGCCTGCTCCGCTAGCAGCGGTGCTACCGTGCTTAGTCTTGGACACAACGCACTGAAACAAAGGAGCACTTATCGCTGCTGCCGCTGTTCACATCGGCACTTAGGTAGTGTATTTCTCGGTGGTTGGCGTAGGAAGCATCGTACTCCGTAGCCGCCCACCAATAGTCGCGATTGCCGACATCCTCGAAACTGCCACTAGGAAAGCCGTAGCCGCCAGGCAGAGCTGAAAATCCATAATCGTCTGTGCCTGACAGAGCCGAATAGCCATAATAGTCCGTGCCGTTGAACCAATCGCTAGTTGCTCTCAATTTAGTTCCAGCAGTTGAAGCACCAACATAATTTGTCAACGTTGTCCATTCCGCATTGCTAGGTATATGCCACCCACTGGGGCATATTCCCTTATGCTTTTCATTGACTTTGACTTCGTCAATATCCCACCATTCAAAATTATATTTTGCATCTATGCCCATTGCCGCTGCCCAGCTGTAAAGTCGCCCATATTTTTCGCAATAAGCTATGCTGTCGTTATAGCATCTGCTACCTTCAACAGCATAATTCAAATTTTTCGCCATCCAAGTTTGAGAACCTATTACAACCGTATTGTAAGTCTCGCCCTCGTAAGGTACAGGAGTGCCTTTAATAATTCCAGTTTGAACTGGCACAGAGCTTGAGCTTGGCACAACTGGCACAACAGAAGAACTGCTAGGCACGGTAGGCTCAACAAACGAAGAACTGGAAAGCTGACCGCCTTGATAATTAATGCCGTCTTGGTCATCGGGATTGTCGCGCTTGCCCAAGTCGTGGCAAAACGTAAAAAGAAAAATGCTTGCTAGCAGAAAAAATCTTAAAACCATATATGCACCCCTATCCCCGAAGCCAAAAATATGCCGCCAATAGTATAAAGCATATTCCTGCTGCTGCGGTTGCTTTCCGCATCCTTCCAAGCATCTCCATAATCGCTACGCTCCTGCCCACGAACATCGTATTTATCTCGTGCTTCCAGCATATCACTGTCTTTCGTATATCCTGTGTAAATAATCGCAGCACCCAGCACATCCAAACCAAGGGCAACCCAAAAACTGGTTTTTATGGGCTTATCAGGCTTCGGAATGGCATCTTCCGACACCTGCGTTGTCGCAGATTCCGGTTTTGGCACATAAACAACACCCGGCATTTTGCCAAACATCTGTGGTGCGTTCTCATTTATAATAGCTTCCAATCCAAGCACATCTTTCGCCTTGCCAGTGAAGGAACCAACCAAGGTGCCGCTGCCACTGTTGTACAATTCCATACTGATAGTCAAATTACCGCCAAAACGCCCCAGCCTAGCCTGCCCAATATAAGCCGCAGTCACTTTCCTTCCTATCTCAGCCATACATTGTGCCTCTTTGCAAACCTTTCTGGCATTCTCCTTTGACCCCAGCTTATCTATTATGCTCTGCACATTCATCACGGAGTATTTATCATCGGGCAACATTTTCACCGCTATCTCACGCAGCCTATCAGTCAAATAGAGCAAATCCGTATATTCCAGCTCCTGCTCACCATTATCCTCCGTATTCAATATAGCAACACGCTTTTGCTCCTGAGCGTTAGCGGCAAAAGCAAAAAGCAATAAAATGAAAAGCGGTAGAGAGGGAAAAATAGTACGCATATTTAGCATAAAGATAGAAAAGAATCTTGGCAAAACGAGGGCAACCGCGAGGGTGCCCCCACGTTTATATTTACAATCGGGAAAATCCTGATAATCGGGAGAATCGGGGTTCTGACGTTCAAATTATTTGAAAACTATGTTTCTGATACGAATTTAATACCCATTGCTTCCAATTGCGGTCTCTTTTCTCGCAAATGAGCGTGATACGCCTTTAAATCGTAGTTAAACTCTTTGAGAATATCTTCCCTAATGCGATAAACCTCTTGCACTGGGTCTTCTAACTCTTTATACTCCATTTTGTGCCTCCTCTTTTTCAATTTCCATTACAGCATCAGGAGTATGCATCCTGGGTAGCCATAAATTATTTTTATAGTTGAACAGTGCAACCTCATTGAAATAGCGTTCTCCCAAATGAGTCATATTCCAGCTTATAAGATAGTCAATTTTTTTTATTACGCTAATCGCCAAATGAAAGCAATCTGTTTTCGCTTTTAACGGAATATTCAAAAGTCTAAAATATTCTTCTGCAAGTTCTTCAACTTCTTTGCTTGTAGGCAAAAAGGGAATGTCTTTAATCAGTTCTAATCTTCTTTTTGCGGCTGCTTTATCGCCTTTTTCGCATTCTTCCCAAACATATTCACTTATATATAAATCGTACTTATAGCATTCATTTTCCCAAAAAAATTTAGTTATATCTTGTCGGTAGGCGTTTGTAATATCCCTGCTAGACCTAGCGGTAATAACGCTAGGTATGGTCGTTTCTATGTAAATTTTTTTTTTAGAGGATTCCATAATTTGCAATATAGTAAAAATCTTTTTCTACATTTACTCTCCTATGGGATTTAAATGTGGAATAGTAGGTTTGCCAAATGTAGGTAAAAGCACTATATTTAACGCAATAACAAATGCAGGCGCAGAGAGTGCGAATTACCCTTTTTGCACCATAAACCCAAATGTGGGAATGGTTAGCGTGCCGGATAAGCGGCTAGATACACTTGTCAAGGCTTACAATCCGCGTAGCATTGTTCCGGCGGTCACACAATTTGTGGATATCGCTGGGCTTGTTAAGGGAGCCTCGCAAGGCGAAGGTTTGGGCAACCAGTTTTTAACGCACATAAGGGAATGTGAAGCCATTATGGAAGTGGTTCGCTGCTTTGATGACGAAAACATTATACACGTGCACGAGGTGGTGAACCCGCTCAGAGATGTTGAGATTATAGAAACAGAACTCATATTGAAAGACTTGGAAAGCGTGGAAAAACGCCTCGCTCAAGAAACCAAGAATGCTAGAATTGGAACTGCAAAAGCGAAAGAAAAGCTCGCCGCCTGCGAAGCCCTTGCAAAGCATTTGGGTACGGGAAAACCTGCTAGGGAAATTGAGAAAAATGAAGCTACCGAAGAGATTATTTTTGAGCTTGCGCTTTTAACTGCAAAACCAATTTTTTATTGCGCAAACGTTGCTGAAAGCGATGTTATAAAAGGCAATGCCTATACCGAGCAATTAAAAAAATATGCTGATGAACGCAAGCAAGATATGGTTATTATATGCGGAAAAGTTGAAGAAGAACTTGCAGAAATGGAACAAGCAGAAAAGACGGAATTCCTCAAAGAACTCGGAATGGCAGAAAGCGGATTAGACCAAGTAATTAAAAAGGGTTATGGAATACTCGGACTGCGTACCTTTTTCACAGCGGGAGAAAAGGAAGTACGTGCTTGGACATTTCACAAAGGGTGGAAAGCACCTGCCTGTGCCGGCGTTATACACACAGACTTTGAAAAGGGTTTTATTAGAGCAGAAACTCTTTCGTACTCGGATTTTGAAAAGTACGGCTCGCTGAATGCCGCCAAAGATGCAGGGCATTTGCGCACCGAAGGCAAAGATTATGAAGTTCAAGATGGTGATATTATGTTGTTCTTGTTTAATTCTTAGGTTCAAAAATGAGTTTTGCAAAGAAATATAAAAATAAAGATAACTCCGGCAATATAGACATTGCTCCTATGCTGGATATGGTTTTTATTTTGCTGATATTTTTTGTTGTTACAAGCTCTTTTGTCAGAGAAACCGGAGTTGATGTCAATAAACCCAAAGCGAGTTCTGCCGAAGAACTTGCAAGGGAAAGCATTTTGATTGGGCTTAGTCGCGAAGGAACAATTCACATAAACGAAGGACAAGTTGATTTAAGAACATTGAAAACAATTTTGCAACAGATGGTAGCCGAAAAACCCGACCGCGCAGCCATTATTGTAGCAGATAGGGAAGCTCCTGGCGGAAAAATCGTTGATATTCTTGACCAGTGCAATTTGGCAAGGGTGAAAAAAGTATCCATAGCGGCAAGCAAAGAGAGCGATTGATGCTTCTCTCTCTTTCACAATCAGGTTTTAGAAATTTAAAAGAATTCTCTTTGGAATTTAAGGACGGGATAACCGTGATTAGCGGAAAAAATGGTTGTGGAAAAACCAATTTGCTAGAAGCGATTCACGTTATTTGCCAAGGATTTTCTTTTAGAACAAAAACTTTGCAAGAAGCTATAAACTGGAATGGAAGCGATTTTGTTTTAAGGGCAAAAACCACGGACTCAGAGGCTGCAATTCAGGTGGAAAATTCTGGGGTAAGGGGAAAATTAAACGGAAAGGAATTTCGCAGGGCAGGGGCTTTGTTCGGTTCTGCTCCTCTTGTTTTTATTTCTCCCGAAGATATGCAACTTGCAAGAGGTGCCCCAGAAGCGAGGCGAAATTTTATAGATGAACTTTTGTGTTTTTATAAAAAAAGCAATTTGGATTTGCTGCGCAGATACCGCAGAGTTTTGCAACAGAGAAACCGCTGGCTAAAAGATAATTTGGAAGGCTCTGCCGTTGGCGGCGAATACTTGTTTGAGGCTTTAACTGAACAGCTCGCTTCCCTTGCCGTTTTGGTTTGGGAAGAGAGAAGTTTTTTGTGCAAAATACTGGAACCTCATATAAATAATTTTTACCAAATTTTATCTGACAATGCAGAAGAAATAAAATTTTCTTACACAAGAGCTATGGACAAAGAGAGTTTTTTAAAAAATTTGAGCGAAAAATCTAGCGCAGAAAAAGCAGCTGGAACTACGCTTCTTGGTCCCCACAGAGATGATATTGAACTTTTAATGCAAGGGCATTCCATGCGGGATTTTGGCTCTCAGGGGCAATGCCGTTCCATAGCACTCGCAATGAAATTTGCCTCCGCAGAAATAATAGAAAACTATTCTGGAACAAATCCCATTTTGCTTTTAGACGATGTTTTTGCCGAGCTTGACCGCTCAAGAAGAGAAGCACTTGCAAAAATTGTGAGGCAAAAAAACAGCCAAACCTTTGCCGCCACCCCCAGCTTGGAAGATTTGCCCTTCAAAGGGGATGTTTATTTGGATATTTTTTCTATATTACCCCTATGAGCACAAATCCTCGCAGACACGATAAAAATATTCTTTGCATGATTATGGCGGGCGGTCAAGGCAGCAGGCTTTCGCCTTTAACTCGCGACCGGGCAAAACCGGCGGTGCATTTTGGTGGCATTTATAGAATAATAGACTTTGTGGTGAACAATTTCATAAATAGCGGTGTATTTAAAATCAAAATTTTAACGCAGTTCAAATCAGATTCGCTCAACAAGCACGTATCTGCGGCTTGGAGCCTTAATCCTAGCACTGGGCAATATGTGGACTTGGTTCCAGCGCAAATGCGCACTGGAAGCGACTGGTACAGAGGCACAAGCGATGCAATTTTCCAAAACATAAATTTGATAACGGATGAACGCCCAGACTTTGTAGCCATATTTGGCGGCGACCACATATATAAAATGGACGTTAACCAAATGGTGGATTTTCACATGAGCCATCAGGCTCAGTTGACTGTAGCCGCAATTCCTATTCCCGTAAAAGAGGCTCACGAATTTGGCATTATAGAGGTAAACGAAGATGGTCGCATGATCGGTTTTGAAGAAAAACCAAAGCAAAATCCAAAGCAAATACCTTGGCGCCAAGGATGGTGCTTGGCTAGCATGGGCAACTATCTTTTTACAAGTAAATTTTTAGTGCGCCAGCTTTTGGAAATTCACCAGAACAATCCAAAAGCCACGGATTTTGGGCATAACATTCTGCCTTATCTGTATCCAGAACATCCCGTTTATGTTTACGATTTCACAACCAATTCAGTGAAAGGCGAATTGCCAAAAACAAAAGGTTATTGGAAAGATGTTGGTACTTTAGATGCCTTTTACGAAGCAAATATGGATATATGCGCGCAAGAACCCATATTTGACCTTTACAACGAAGCTTGGCCCATTCGCACCTATAACTGGAATATGCCACCCGCAAAATTTTCTTCCAATATCGATAATAATCACGGCGTTGCCGTGAACTCGGTTATTTCGGCGGGCTGCATTATAAATGGCGGCAAAGTTATACATTCCGTTTTAAGCCCAAGCGTAACCGTTCAAAAAGATGCCTTGGTAGAAGATTCCATACTTTTCCCCGGTGTTACAATAGCACCAGGCGCAAAAATTCGCAGAGCGATTGTTGAAAAAAATCTCCATATTCCGGCAGGTTTTGAAATAGGCTACAATCTAGACCGAGACGAAGCAATGTTCCATTTAACTGAGTCTGGAGTTGTTGTGCTTGCCAAGGATACTGTTATAAAGGGAAATTAGGGAGTTGCCAGTGGGATTTATCGAAAAATCTGGCGAGGCTGTTTATGCATTATATTATGAGCTTAGGCAAATAACCTATCTTTTGAGTGAATCTGTATATTGGAGTACACTTGGACGTTTTGATAAAATGCGCTTGCCTTTCAAGGGTGCGCTTTCGCTTCAAATGATAAGGCTTGGAAGCACGGCAACTTCTATAGTTTTTCTTTTAACTTTTTTAGTTGGCATAACTCTTTCTTTTCAGTCTGCGGTTCAGTTAGAAACTTTGGGGGCTGGCGTTTATTTGGTTAGGGGTGTGGCGGTCACTATGTTTATGGAAATTGGTCCACTAATAACCGCAATTATTTTGGCAGGTCGTTCTGGTTCTTCAATAACGGCAGAAATAGCTTCTATGGTTGTTCAAGAAGAGGTGAAGGCTCTAAGGGTTATGGGTATTCACCCTGTGCAATATCTTGTGCTGCCGCGTTTTCAAGCGATGAGCATAGCAACTCCCATGCTGACTATGCTCGCAGATATTGCGGGTTGCTTTGCGGGCTATTTAATTGCAACTCTCTATATTGGGCTTCCAACTTCGTTGTTTTTATCTGAACTCAGAGAGTCGCTTTCAATAATTATTTTAGTCAAATCCCTTTTCAAAGGTTTGATTTTCGGGTGGCTAATATCTTTAATTGCCGTTTCAAAAGGTCTTTCGGTACGCGGCGGCGCAGATGCAGTTGGAGTTGCAACAACCAAGTGCGTCGTATTTTCCATAACCGCAATAATTCTGGCAGATGCAGTGTTTTCGTTTATATTCTATTAAACGTCTGAACCCCGATTCTCAGGATTCACCCGATTTACCAGATTTCATACTTATTCCCAAATAGCATTTCGTGCTACATCGGGAAAATCCTTAAAATCGGGGAAATCGAGGTTCAGACAATTTTCTATATTGCACCACAGATGCAAAATTCAACGCCACCAGGACTAGTGTCAAAGTACCCGCAGTTTGCAAAAATTGCTATGTGGGTTTTATTGGTTTTGCTAATTTATTGGCTGCGTTCCTTTTTTCTGTTAATATTCCTCACATTCGTATTTTCTTTTGTGCAATATAGCCTTGGTGAAAGATTAAAGCAAAAAATACAAAACCGCAGGCTTAGAACCTTCCTCATAGGCATATCCATGTTGCTTTTGATAAGCGGAACCATATACTTTCTCGCAACAGAAGTTAAAATACAAACCAAATCTTTTATATTCAATTTCGATAATTATATAGTTGCATTAGACAGACAAATAGATAACTTGGCAGAATCTTTCCCCGCTTTTGGTCAAATGATATCGGATATTGAAAATTATGCCAATATGGAAAATTCCAGAACCAAATCTCCTACTCTTATGATTTTGCAGCAAGGTTTTGATTTGCCCTCTGGAGAAAACTCTGGAAGCATTAAAAAAAATCTCTCTGCCGTGATGCTATATTCTGGAAAGCTGATAGGAATAGCTAGCTCATTTCTGTTAGCTATGCTATTTTCCTTTTTGATAATTTTAGACTATCCGCTCTTAACTCGTATGCTTGGAAGGCTTGAAAAGTCACGTATAGCATTTGTTTTTCACGAAATTAAACCCAGCATAACCCAATTTTCGGCTATACTTGGAAAGGCTTTTGAAGCTCAGTTCTTTATAGCCGTGCTAAACAGCCTTTTAACCGGAATTGGGCTTTGGCTGCTGGGTATTGGGAAATTTTCGGCATTTTTGATTTCAACAGTGTTTTTGTGCAGTTTTGTGCCAATTGCCGGTGTATTCATATCTTCTGTGCCAATATGCATGGTGGCTTTGCAGCATAATGGGCCTTTTTTAATGCTAATGGCAATAGGTCTCATAGCCATTATACACGCCATAGAAGCCTATATTTTAAACCCGCGCATTTATGGCTCCCACATGCACATGAATCCAGTTATTGTTCTCGGAATTTTAACCATATTTGGAAAATTATTCGGTGTGTGGGGGTTAATTTTAGGTGTACCGCTATGCAGCTGGTTTTTCAAAGTTGTGTGCCTGCAAGAGGATATAACGCAAAAAATGTGAAAAAAAGCAAAAAAATGCAATAAAATGCAAACAGTTGTTTGCAAAATTCACTTTTTAGGATTTTTTTTGCTCTGAACTACGTCTAACATTTTAGGAATAAAATGTGAGGTAGTGATGAAAAAGGCATATTTTTGCATAGACGGCTTTTCCTTTAAGCGCATAAGCGACTTTTACAGGTAT
>JAITFP010000050.1 GCA_031281275.1 Candidatus Fibrimonadaceae bacterium | reverse complement strand
TTAGAAAAGTTTTTTTTGTTTTCGCATTCCGTAATGGGGGGCACAGTTGTTTTGTTTCAAAACCACACCTCCGCCCCCCCCCCCCCCCCCCCCTTTATTGTCTGAACCAGAATTTTCAGAATTCACAGGATTTACAGAATGTAGGGGCAAGGCTTGCCCAAAATTTTCCATTCACACCTCAAACCATAGGAGAAAAACAATGAGGACAATCACAACAAAAGCAATAGCATTGCTTATCACGCTCAACATCGCCGCCTTTGCCCAGCAAAAAGGTACCATAACCGACAGCAGGGACAAGAAAACCTACAAAACCGTCAAAATCGGCGAGCAGGTATGGATGGCGGAAAACCTCAACTACAATGCAAATGGTAGCGTATGCTATGGCGAAGGTAATAATGAGTGCGTTAAAGTAGATGTTAACGCAGCTGATGATGCTATCATTTGCTCAAAGAATAAAAAACTAACAGCCACAGAAATTCAAGCAAACTGCAAAAAATACGGCAGGCTCTATGATGGGGAAGCGGCTGGAACAGCCTGCCCTGCCGGCTGGAAATTGCCAAGCGAAAATGATTGGAATATCCTTTTGAATTTCGCTGGCGGCGATGAAGTAGGCAAAAATAAACTCAAAGCAAAGAGCGGCTGGAAAAATGGTACGGATACTTACGGCTTCGCGGCTCTGCCAGGCGGCTACTTCAGCAATTCTTTTACCGAAGAATATAATGATGGAAATTACTACTTCGTTAGTGCAGGCATAGGCGGTTCTTGGCAGCCGCATTTTCTTATTGGAAACGACAACTATCGTGTCGGTCCTAGTAAGAGTTCTATTCGATGCTTGAAATTATCGACGGAAGAAGAGGCTACTGCGGCTTTTGAAAAGGCGATTGGAAGTCAGTTCAACCCAAAGATTAATTATGGCTCTATGACGGATCCAAGGGACAAAAAAAACTACAAAACCGTAAAGATAGGTGAGCAAATTTGGATGGCGGAGAATTTGAATTTCAATTATGGATATTCCATGTGCTATGAAAACAAGGAGCATTATTGCAAAAGGGATGGTCGATTATATAATTGGGAAACGGCTAAGTCGGCTTGTCCTAGCGGTTGGCATTTGCCAACAGATGAAGAATGGGCAATTTTGGAAAGTACTGTTGGTGGAGCTTCAACGGCTGGAACCAAATTGAAAGCCGCGAGCGGCTGGTTTGATTCTACTGGAAAAAAGCCGCTTAATGGCACGGACGATTTCGGATTTTCGGCGTTGCCTGCTGGTGCCTCCGGTGTTCAGGTGTCATCAAATGGCGTACGTTCCGATATCTTCAGTAAAAACGGTAGCGTTGGTTTATGGTGGACCGCCTCGGCTAAAGGCAACGATGGGCTTTATCGCAGCATTTCTGAAGCAAAAGGTGAGAGTGCTTATGCGAATAAAACAAATCTCTCTTACAGTGTCCGTTGCGTACAAGGAGATACATCTGCGGCAAAACAAGCGGAAAAGCCAGCGGCAAAACCAGCCGAACAACCAAAACAGCAAAGTTCCAATGAAAATTGCAGCCTAACATTCCCCAAAAAATCGTGCGTTTCAATGCCCAAAGGCACCTGCAAAATGTCAGGCGGTAAGGTGGTAGAAAAATGCCCATAAACACATAACAAACAAAGGGCAACAGCGAAGCGGCTGCCCCTACAAAACGGTTCATTGTATTATTCTGTAAATTCCAAAAATTCTGTAAATTCTGGTTCAGACAAAATAAATGCGAACCTCGTGCGTTTAGGGGGTGGTTGTATGTGTTCTCTTAGGAAAAATTTCTATATTCCCCTTAACCTCATTTTTAGGAGACTAATATGGCAGCAAAAGGTACCGCCTCCAAAAAGCACGCAGCTGAAGAATCTGTTGGTGATGTTGTGGATTTGGAAAGCTCAAAAAAGGCATTCGTAGAATCTTTCAATATGCATTTGCATCATACGCTCGCTCGCGACCGTTATGAAGCTGCCGATTACGAAAAATTCAAGGCAATAGCCTACGCAGTGCGCGACCGCCTTATTGACCGTTGGATAAAAACTCAGCAAACATATTACAAGCAGAATGTAAAGCGCGTTTACTATTTATCACTTGAATTTTTAATGGGGCGTTCGCTCGGAAACGCAGTTTTGAACATAGACGTGGAAAAAGAAGTAGCGGATGCCATTGAAGAACTAGGCATGAATTTAGAGGAAGTTAGAGATATTGAACGCGATGCAGGGCTTGGCAATGGAGGCTTGGGGCGTTTGGCTGCCTGTTTTTTAGATTCAATGGCTTCTTTGGAGCTTCCAGCTATGGGTATGGGGCTTCGCTATGAATTTGGAATGTTCAATCAAAAAATTGAAAACGGTCAGCAAAAAGAATATCCAGACGAATGGCTTCGCTATCCGAACCCTTGGGAGTTTGCCCGCACAGCAGGCGTTATGCAGGTTAGGTTCGGAGGCTCTGTGGAAACTTATAACGTAAATGGCGAAACCCGCCACTATTGGCATGCCGCCGAAAGCGTGGAAGCCATGCCTTACGATACTCCAATCCCCGGCTACAAAAACAATACGGTGAATACGCTTCGCTTGTGGAGCGCGCATTCAAACAATTTCAATTTGCAAACTTTCAACGAAGGCAGATATGTTGATGCAACCGCTAAAATGGAAGAATGGGAATCCATAACAAAAGTATTGTATCCAAATGATTCTTCTGTGAACGGAAAGAAACTTCGCTTAAAACAGCAATATTTCCTCTGTGCGGCTTCGCTTCAAGATATTATCCGCCGCTATGAACGTGGAAATGATGTTCAAGAGGCTATTGAAAAATTGGCAAAGGTGAGCAAGATTTCTTCTTCTGGCTTAACACTGCTCAATCTTGAGTATCCTGAACGCAGAAAACTTCTTGCCAATCTTCCAAAGAAAGTTGCAATACAGTTAAACGATACCCATCCTGCAATAGCAATTCCAGAACTTATGCGTTTATTGGTTGATATTTACAAACTTCCGTGGTCAGATTCTTGGAGCATAACCACTGAGATTTTTGCCTATACAAATCACACCCTTATGCCGGAGGCTCTGGAAAAATGGTCGGTTCACCTATTTGAGGAATTATTGCCCCGCCATTTGCAAATTATTTATGAAATCAATGCGAAATTCCTTGAATCTGTTTGGGCAAAATGGCCTGGCGAAAGCGATCGCGTTAGCCGCATGTCTATAATACAAGAAGGCGAAGAAAAAATGGTTCGCATGGGTTATCTATCTGTGATAGGCTCGCACAGCGTTAATGGAGTTGCCGCTCTTCACAGCGAACTTCTAAAAACAAACCTGTTCAAAGATTTTTACGAATTGTGGCCAGAACGCTTTAACAATAAAACAAATGGCGTAACTCCGCGCCGCTGGGTTGCAAAGGCAAATCCCGCTATGTCACTTGCCATCAGCAAAAAAATAGGAGATTCCTGGATTGGCGATTTGAGCAAGATAAAAAAAATAGAGACTTATATAAACGATGCAGCCTTTCAGGATAGTTTTGTTCAAGCCAAAGTGGAGAACAAAAAGAAACTGATAAGTGCCATAAAAAATGTTCAGGGAATAGAGATAATAAATCCAGATTCCATTTTTGATGTTCAGGTAAAGCGAATTCACGAATACAAAAGGCAGCTTTTAAACATAATGCATGCAATTTACCTGCTCAAACGTCTTCAAAAAGGGCAGGCTGTTCAGCCCAGAACAATTTTAATAGGCGGAAAGTCTGCACCCGGATATTGGATGGCAAAACAGATAATTTGGCTTATAAATGTTGTAGCCGACAGAATAAAGGAAGAGCCGCACGCAAAGGGAGTTTTGCAGCTTTTGTTCCTTGAAAATTACCGTGTTTCTTATGCGGAAAAAATAATTCCGGCAGCAGATCTTTCCGAGCAAATTTCAACCGCAGGCACAGAAGCAAGCGGTACTGGCAATATGAAGTTTGCCCTTAACGGAGCGCTCACCATAGGCACTATGGATGGTGCAAATGTTGAAATGTGCGAGGCTGTTGGGCGCGAAAATATGTACATATTTGGAAAAACGGTTGAAGAAGTTCAGCGAATAGTTTCTCAAGGCTACAATCCAAGGGAATACTATGAATCGTCCAGTGACATTCGCGAGGTTTTGGATTTTATTCGCACGCTTAATTACCCGGAATGTCCGTTTGCGCCGGTAGTTGAGAGTTTGCTTTTCAAAGACCAATATTTGCTCCTTGCAGATTTCCCCTCTTATGTAGAAACTCAAGATTTGGTTTCCAACGAATATTCAAACAAAAATATTTGGACACGCAAAGCCATTTTAAATGTTGCGCGCATGGGAGAATTCAGTTCCGACCGCACCATAAAACAATATAACGATGAGATTTGGCATGTACCAGAAGTGAAAATAGGGTAGGGAATGAAGAAATCTGTTTTATTGCTTGCCACCTGTGTTTTGCTTGCGCTTGCTTACAGAGTTCAAAAGGGAGATACCCTTTGGGACTTGAGTGAGGAGTTCTTGAAAGATCCATTTTTGTGGCCAGATTTATGGCATGTGAATCCGCATATTAAAGACCCCCATTGGATTTACCCAGGCGATTCTATATGCATACCGGGCGATGCCCCTTGCCCAGAAGTTATTGGAAAAGGAAGGAGTAGAAATTCCAGCAGAGACAAAGATTATGGTGGAAGTTATGGTAGTAATTATAATAGAAGCAGGGGTTTGAAAGGCAATGCGGATAAATATACTGATAATAATGGAGTTAACAATGAATACAGAAAACCAGAAAAGCCGCGTGTTTTCAACTCCTATTACCAAAGATTGATGCCTATACTGGAACCGGTGAGCAGCGGCGGTGGCGGCAAATTGAGCTGGTACGAAATATTGAACGATGAGGCTAATAAACCTATTTATCATTCCTTGGAACACGAAATTCTCCTTGGGTATGGAAAAAGATATTATCAAAAATTAAAAGCTGGCGATATTGCAGAACTTTGGAGCAACGAAAAGGTTTCCATTCCAAATGCCGCAGGAACTTCCGATGAATATATTGTGCATCGCTTGGCGGCTCTTGCGAAGATAACCAGTGTGGGCAATGTTAATTCTAGGGCAATTATAGTGCAGTCTTTTGAGGTGCTTTCTTTAGAAACGGCTCATTGCCGTCCGCAAATGCCCGTTAAAACCATTTCCGTGGATTCCTATGTTCCCGTTAAGCAGGCAAGGGCAGAAGAAATGTCTGAGGTTCTTTTGATTTTGGATAAGAACATAGTGGCAGGTCTTTATTCTTATGCTTTGATAAGCGAAGGCAAAAGGCATAAGTATGCACCGGGCAGTGCTGTGGCTTTTTGGGGTTTTGACAAAAGAGATAACACTTTGCCACCAAAACTTTTAGGTAGGGGTTTGGTGGTGTATTCCGATGATTATCACGCAACTGTTTTGATAAGAGAAATTTATAGTGCAAATCAGCGAATAGATATTGGAACACCAGTTTCTTTAACCCATCAACCTGCGAAGTAACACCTGTGAAAAACTCTATCCCTTTTCGTTTAATGGCAATTTTCTTTTTCTTGGGATTGTGTGCCTGCACAATACTTTTTGCCGGTGTGCTTGTGTTTTTAAATTTTCCTGATGCGGGTATATGGTTCGCAGAATTGCTTCGTTAGCGGTTCCGCTCAAATTGCTTTTGTTTTTAGCTGGCATTTTGCTTGCGACTATGGCACTTGCTTTTATAGGTTATGGGCGCATTAAAAACGAAGAATGGATAGCAGAAAAAAATTACGAAAGCGCAAAAACAAACCTTAAAAATTCCGTTATGGAAACTTTTAAAAAAGAAGAAGAAAAATTGGTTGAAAGAGTTAAAATATTTGTGGGCAACGAAGATTTTTTGCAAGATTCTTTGCCAGCTGGAATTATTTCCTTATATGTTTTTGAAGATGGCACTCTGCGTTATCCAAAACTAAATGAAGAAAACACAGATGAAATTTATTTGCTAGAAAAAAAAGAGGCTCTTGCATTAAAGGAATTTTTGGATTTGCAAAAAGCAAAAATGTTTGCAGAAGCAGGAGAATATGCTTTGCAGCGAGTTGATTCTTTTTTGCAAAGCCCTTCCCTTGTGCATTTGGATTGGAATGGTTATTTTTTTGAAAAAATGTTGAATGATATTCTTTCTGGAGAAAATTTGAGCAAGGCGGAGCGGGAAAAATTCTGGAAAAAATTGAGCGAAACAGAAAGGCTTTTGCAAAATTTAAACACTTATAGAGAACACAGAGATTTTCTGCTCGCCTTTGGGAATTATGCTTCTTATTCAAATGAGAGATATTTTTTTATTAAAAATAAATCTGATTTTTTTTTGGTGATTTCTTATTTGGATATAGCACTTAAAAATGCAATAATAGCAAAAGTGGACTCAGCTTATTATACTAAAAAAAATAGCGAGTTGATTAAAGAAACGGCAAAGGAATGGAGTTATATTCCATATTTTCTTTCTGGCGAATATCCTTTTGGGCAGTGGGAGATTTTAATTGACGAAGATAAGGCTTCTGTTAGAAAGGAATCTAAAAAATGGATAAATTTCCTCTATTTGATACTCGTTTTTTCCTTGATAATTCCAGTGATTGGCGTTGTGGTTGTGTATAGGGGATTTTCTCAAGAGAGACTGCTCAGATTTATGAAAGACAATTTTCTCTCCACCATTTCTCACGAACTTAAAACGCCTTTGACTTCCATAAAAATGTATTCCGAGCTTATGAACAGCGGTCGTATGAATAAACCCGAAAAAATAGTTTCTCACACAGGTGTTATATTAAAAGAAACTTCACGCTTAGAAAGCCTTATAGATGCAATTTTGAATTATACCAGAATGGAAAGTGGAAAACAGGTTTTTCGTTGGGAAACTTTGAATTTATCGGATTGCGCTAACAAGGTTTGTGATTCTCTTGACGTTATTGCAAAGAGCAAGGGTTTGGAAATAAAAATGGAAATAGAAGAAAATTTGAATATAACAGGTGACTATTCGTCAATTTACAGCCTTATTCAAAACTTGGTGGACAATGCCATTAAATATACCGCAGAAGGGCATGTTGTTGTTAGATTGCAAGCAGTTTCGCAGGGAATTTCTCTTTCTGTTGAAGACACGGGCAAAGGCATTCCAGCAAGTGAACAAAAGAATATATTTGAAGGGTTTTACAGAGTTGGAGATGAATCAACAAGAGAAACAAAAGGCTCAGGTCTTGGGCTTGCCATTGTGAAACGCACCGCCGATGCCCACAAAGCCTCAATAGTATTGAAAAGCTCCCCTGGAAAGGGGAGCACGTTTACGGTGGTGTTTAAGAGTTAGAATTTAATTGCAGCATCTAAGCCTATGATGGTATTATACGGCTCGTTGCTGGATTTTTCGCCAAAGTCCATGCCAACGCTGGTTCCCAAAGATAAATTATCTATATCAGCTTTATAACCTAAACCCAAGGTAGGTGATATTTTTATATCTTCGCCTAAGTCAGTGCTAAGGTCAAGGCGAGTCCATAATATGCTTTGACCCGTAGTCAAATTCAACTCAGCACCAATTTTTAAATACATCGCATCGGTGTATTCATTTCTTGGGTCTTCTGTGGATATTGTGAATTCAGCATTGCTACCGAGTTCCAAGGCACTTGTTAAATGTGTTGAAAACTGAACATTTGGGGTAAAGTGCCACACCGGATTTGGAATTGGCAAACCAATGTCAATACCAGCACTTATGGTAGGCATAATTTGATAGCGAGTGCCAAGAATATAACCCAGCCTGGAAAGCAATTCAAAATTAGCTATAGGGCTGTAACGAATTTTGAAATCATGCCGTTCCCCTCCAGGCGTATATCCTCGCCGGCTTTCATAAAAGGCTATTTTAGCTTCTCCTTTACCCTCTCCAATTACTGGAAAATAATCCCAAGCGGCAAAAGTTGATACAATGCAAACAAGAATAGTTACTAGAACTTTTTTCATAAAACCCCTCCTAAATTAATTTTATGTTCTATGCAATATAGAAAAATTAGAATTTGATGGAAGCATCTAAGCCGATGACAGTGGCAACCTTCTCATCTTCAGCAATCTTCCAGCCAACACTTGTTCCCAAAGATAGATTGCCAACGGCAGCTACATAGCCAAGCGTAGGTACTATTTCCACGCCTCTGCCTTCGTCTTTTACCTTTGCTCCATCTGCAGCTTTGCCATCATGTTTTGATACGGTTAAACCTGTATTAAAATCGCAACTAACCCATACTGTGCTTTTGCCCATAGTCAAATCAAACTCAATTCCAGCGCTTAAATCCATACCGTCAGAATCTTTGTTTGCATCTTCGGTATTGATGGTTACTTGAACATTGGTACCCACTGCGAGTGCTTCTGTTAAATTCGTTGAGAACTGAACATTAGGGGTAAAGCTCCAAGCGGTACCTGGAATGGGAAAGCCAATATCAACGCCAGCACTTATAACTGGGATAATTTGGAAGCGGGCACCAAAAGTGTAACCGAGCTGAGATAGCAATTCCAAATTTTCCAAAGGACTGTAGCGGATTTTAAAGTCATGGTCTTCTCCTGGAGCCGAGGCATTTGCTTGACGGCCTTGTTCGAAGCTGAATTTGGCTTCTCCTTTGCCATATTCAATTACAGGAAAGTAATCCCATGCGGCAAAACTGGATGCTACGCAAATAAGGGCTGCTGCTAGAACTTTTTTCATAAAAAACTCCTTTGTGTTAAATTTTTACGTTAACAAATATAGAAAAATTAATACAATTGACAAAAATTTTTCTATTTTTTCCCCTAAATGTATATTATTATCGTATTCTTATCGTTTTTTGCTTCTTTTGTGCTTGCAGCACCGAGTTACAATGAGATTTTAAGAAAAATACAGACTGGTGATTTTGCGGGTGCAAATACCGGACTAGAAACTTTTGTAAAGGAACGCTGGAAAGCTGGCGAACAAGAAAAAGCGGTTGTGCTTTACATTGAAAGCAGCCTTCGCTTAGGCAAGATAAACGAAGTTGTGCGTTATGCGAATCAGTTTTTGGATTTTTTCCCCAAAAGCCAATACCGTGCCCGCGTTGAAACTGCTTTGGCTGTTTCAAGTGTTTTGGAAAGAAACCCATACATAGGGGCAGAAACGCTCCGTCGTGTTTTAGCCTACACAAAAAATCCTGCCGCAATATTGCAAGCACGTGATTTGCTTTCGCAGATTTTTTCTGCCGATTTGCTATCTGTAAATGAGTTGCAAAGCCTACTGGAAAGGGGCATAAGCGACAAAATATCAAGAGGGTTTGCGCAATTAAGCCTTGGGCAGAGAATGCAAAAAGAAGGTCGCTACAAAGCCGCCAACTATTGGTATAACGAAGCTAAAAAGAACGATCCAGATTTAACGGAAAAAGCCGAAAGGCTTAAAAGTGCATTAGAAGGCAGAGGTGCAGGGTATCCGGTAATTTTGGTTTTGGCGCCGCTTTCTGGAAGCCACTCGGAACTTGGAAATTATATGGTGGAAGGAGTTTTGCTTTATGTAGACAGCTTGAAAAACAGGGTGAAAATTCAAATTGCAAACGACAGAGCAGACCCTTCAACTGCGCTTTCCAAAGTAAAACAAGCTCTTTACCAAGATTCCATTATAGCGGTAATAGGACCTTTGCTCTCGGCAAGCGCCGCCACTGTGGCAGCTTGGATGAGCGAAAAATATCCGTATATTCCGGTGATAACTCCAACAGCCACAGATGATGGCATTGCCGAAATGGGGAAAAATATTTTCCAGTTAAATGTAAGCTCGGCTCGCCTTGCCTATACCATAGCGGATTATGCAATAAATTGCCTAAAGATAAACGAGTTTGGCATAATGGCTCCTTTGGGTGATTATGGTTCTTTTATGGCAGACGAATTTCAACGAGTTGTGGAGCGCAAAGGCGGAACAATTATTATGACTCAGAATTATGCGGAGGGTTTGCCAGATTATCAAAATGAATTCAAGCTTTTGAGAGACCGCAAGTTAAACCTGGATACTCGCCGCATGAATATGAACAAAGGGAACAGTAATGTTTCTTCTATTTCAAAAAGAGATTCTTGGCTGGGAGATTCCACTATGCATTTTCCAGCAATTTTTATTCCCAGCTCAAACCCTGCCGATGCTGGTTTAATGGCTGCTCAAGTTGCATTTAACAAATTGAGAGTTGGTAATTTACTAGGCACTTCTGGATGGTATGGCAGAGAGTTTTTGGTTAATGCAAAAAAACAAGCAGAAGGTTCCGTATTTAGCATAGCTTTTTATTCAGACGGAAATGAGCAAAAATCCTTTACCGAAAAATTCAAAAACAGATGGCAAAGAGACCCAGATGAAAATAAGGTTGCAGGACTCAGCTACGATGCGATACGCATTGTGAATCAGGCTTTGCAAAGCCTTGCACAAAGCGAAACTCCGCAATCTTTGCCAGCTGAAATTATGCAAAAAAAAGAATATAAGGGAGTTTATGGAAAAATAGTTTGGGCAGACAATGGAGCAAACAAAAACACAGGGCTAATATCGGTGGAGCAGGGAAAGCTGGTGGAGAAATCCCCTAAATGCGAAGTTAATCCCTGACAAAGAGTTGAAAAATGTTTTTAGATGAAAAAAAAATTGAAGTTGTTTCTGGCAGGGGTGGAGGAGGAATATGCAGTTTTCGCAGAGAAAAGCACGTTCCGCTAGGAGGTCCAGATGGCGGCGATGGCGGTGATGGTGGCAGCGTTTATTTGCGGGCATACGAGCAATACACTACGCTTTTAGATATGGGAAATATTTACAGATATGTAGCCGAAGCCGGAGCAACAGGCGAAACAGCAAACCGAACAGGAAAAAGCGGAAAAGATGTTTATGTGGATGTTCCAATGGGAACAATAGTTCGCGATGGCGAAGGCAGAATTTTAACAGATTTAACAGAGGCTGGTGCAACTTGGATGGCGGCAAGGGGTGGGGCAGGAGGTCTTGGAAATTCCAGATTTTCTTCTGCAACAAATAGAGCGCCCAGGCAGCACACCAGCGGCAAACCAGGCGAAAAGCGAATTTTGAATTTAGAACTTAAATTAATGGCAGATGTTGGTTTGGTAGGTTTTCCAAATGCTGGCAAATCCTCTCTTGTTCGCAAAATTTCCAGTGCAAAACCCAAAGTAGCAGATTATCCTTTCACAACAATAGAACCAATACTTGGCATTGCAAAGATAAAAAACAGGAGCTTTGTGATTGCTGATATCCCCGGCTTAATTGAAGGCGCAAGCGAGGGCAAAGGTTTGGGGCATCGTTTTTTGAGGCACATAGAAAGAACCAAAGCTCTGCTTTTTGTTATAGATGGTTTTGAAGAAAATGCCTGGAAATCTTATTGTATGTTAAAAAAAGAATTGGAGGCATTTCATCCTAAACTGCTAGAGAAAAAATTTATAGTTGCCATTAATAAAAGCGATTTGGATATTTCAAAAGCTAAAAAAGAATTTGCAAAGCACAAGCAAAAAGTTATAGAAACCTGTGCTTTGAGCGGAGACGGTTGCCCAGCTCTAACTGCTGCTCTTGGTGATATTGTTTTTGAGGGTCATGTGAAAAAGTGGTAATTTGTTTAAATCTGTACGGTATTTTTTTGCACCCTGCATTCCGTGAAAAAGTCCCATTAAATGTTTTGTGAGCAAGTTAATGGGAGTGCCTTTTTTTAATTGCATTTCTGCATAAGGCAAATATTTTTCAATAACTTCAAATTTATCTTTGCAAATTGCCTCCGCTCCAAAAATCTCAGAGTCTGCATCGGCTAAAATCCAAGGTGTATCGTAGGCTGCTCGCCCAATCATAATGCTATCTGCTTTTTGCGAGAGCAAAATTTCTTTTGCCTCGGTTAAATTTTTAATTCCGCCATTTAGTGAAATTTGAAATTCGGGATGAATTTCTTTTAATTTAAAAACCCATTCATAATTCAAAGGTGGAATGGTGCGGTTTTCTTTTGGAGAAAGCCCTTTTAGCCAAGCTTTGCGAGCATGTATAATCAAATTTTTGCAAGCGATTTTTTCCACAAAATTCAAAAAAAATTCCCAACTATCATCATTGTCTATACCTATTCTAGTTTTAACACTAACAGGAATTTTCACGGCATTTTTCATAGCCGCTATGCACTCCGCAACCAAATTGCTTTCTCTCATCAAACAAGCCCCAAAACTACCACTTTGCACACGTTCGCTTGGGCAGCCGCAATTCAAATTTATTTCATCATAACCAAAATCCTCGCCAATTTTCGCACACTCCGCCAAATCACGCGGCGAGCTTCCACCGAGTTGCAAAGCCACCGGATGTTCCACTTCATCATATTCCAAAAACTTTTCCGGCTTATTGTGCAAAATAGCCCCGGTAGATACCATTTCTGTGTAAAGCAGGGTTTGTTTTGTTAAAATGCGCGCAAAATACCTGAAATGCCTATTCGTCGAATCCAGCATTGGGGCTATTGATAGTTTTTGCATAACTCAAAATTCAAGTGCAGAAATAGGAATAATCGTTACGCTATCCAAGCCCATTTTGCTAGCAGATCCAACTATGCTAACTTTAAATGAATCGGGGTTGAAATATTTTGCAGTCATTGCCCTAACCTGTTCTTTGGTAACCGCTTTTACTTTTTCTGGATATTCCCTGTAATGTTCCAAACTACGACCATTGAATTCAGATACGGCAAAGGTGTTCGCCGTTGTTTCTGCGTTTTCAAACATACCTGGCATAGATTCTATAAGGGATTTTTTTGCAAAATTAAGTTCTTCATCAGTTGGTCCTTCCTTGCCCAGTTTCAACACTTCTTCCCTTATCAACTGCAAAGCGGTTTTGGCAGATTCCACCTTTGTTTGCAAACTTACTCCAGACAAAGCGACATCTTCATAATCGGATTTGGCAAAGCTGTAAATGGAATATGCCAGCCCGTTTTGGGTTCTAACTGTGTTTGTAAGTCTGGAAGAAAATGAACTGCCTCCTAAAATATAGCTGGCAATGGCTGTTTGGTAATAGTCGGGGTGAGGGCGTTTAACAAAGGGCATAACCATAGTTATATTTGCCTGGCTAATATCTTTTTCGCTGACAAAAATTCCAATATGCTTATTGTATTCAACTTCAGAAAATTTCCTTTCAGCCTTTTTCGGTTTTTTCCAGTTTGAGAATAATTTTGTCAATGTGTTTTTTAGGGAATCTGTGTTAAAATTTCCCGCGGCTGCTATTATAACTCTTTGAGGCACAAAAAACTCATCTTTCAAAGCGAGCAAATCTTTTCTTTTAATTTTTGCTATTGCCGCGCTATCTGCTTTCCATAATCTTGGATTGTCTTTGTACGCAACACGTGCAGAAAGAGCACCCAACTGCGAACTTGGCGAATCGTAGCGGTGCAAGTAGCTTTGAATGGCTGCGCTTTTTTGCAATTCAAGCCGAGCGGAATCCAAACGAGGGTGATTGAAAATAGCAAAGAGAAGGGGCAAAATCTTGTCAAAATCACGCGAAATACAATTTAAATGAATTATGCTTTGAGTAGAACCAAGGCTGCCGCCTATTTTTGCAGATAAAAATTCCAAAGAATCGTCCACCTGTGCGGGGCTTAGGGTTTCTGTTCCTCCTTTTGAATATAGAGAAGAGAGCAGTTGCAAAGCGGCAACCTCTTCCTTGTTTTTTGGAATTGCATTTTCTTTGAAGTAAAAAGTTAAATCTATGAGTGGAAGGCTTGTGTCTCGCACGGCATAAAGCGTTATGCTATCGGTTATGTTTATGCGGTAATCACCAGGATATGGCGCAACATAATGGAATTCTGGGAAAACTATGTCTTTGTAGTTTTCGGGAATGGCTACAACTGTGCTTTGCTGCAAACTTTGGGGTTCTGGCTCTTTTTTTGATGCGGCGCAGCCGACTAATAGAATGAAAATTAAGAGAATTTTAGGCATGATTTTTTAAATGTAGAAAAATTTTCTATATTTATCTCTATGAAAAAGTTATTGTTTACAACATTTGCAGCTATTGCAATTTTAGGCTGTGGTAGTGGTCAGGATTCGCCTAATGATGAGGGCGGTTCTTGTGATATAAAGGGTTATAAAACAGTTAAAATTGGCGACCAAGTATGGATAGCTAAGAATTTGAACTGCAATGTTGCAGGTAGCAAATGCTACGAAGACGACCCAGCCAACTGCAGTAAATACGGCAGGTTGTATGACTGGGCAACAGCAATGGCATTGCCAGATAGCTGTAATTCTAATTCTTGCTCTTCGCAGATAGGTGAGAAACATAAGGGGATATGTCCCTCTGGTTGGCATATTCCTAACAATGAGGATTGGAGTACTTTGGTGGATTTTGTTGGTTATCCAGAGGGAATTCAATTGAAGGCTACCAGTGGATGGAATTCGTATCAAGAATTATACCCGGGCAACGGAACGGACGATTACGGCTTTTACGCCTTGCCTGGCGGCGTAGGTGATGACGAGGAGTGGTGGGATATTGGCAATTACGCTTATTGGTGGAACGCTGAAGAGTATGGCTTGAGTGACAGCGAAGCCCACTATCAAGCCATAGCCTACGATGCCGATTATTTAGAGTGGTACTACGGCGATAAGATTCGCTTGCATAGCGTTCGTTGTCTGAAGGACTAAGTTTTACCTCGAAATAACCAACTTCTGCTTCTTCTCAAAAACCTTTTTTCCGCCATTCTCCAGCGAAGAAATGGTATTCTGAACAACATAATGATAGAGACCGTTTGCCAAAAGACGACCTCTTGAATCTCTGCCGTCCCAAGAAGACTCTCCAGAAATAACGTTATTCATAACTTTAACCAAATTTCCGTTTTGGTCAAAAATCTTTATATTAACTACTCCGATTTTTCCGTCTCCTGCTAAATCCTTGAAATAAAATGTTGTTGTATTTTTCATAGGATTTGGTATGTTGAAAACATTTGTCAAACCATCTCTATTTTCCTTGTTAAGCGAAAGTTTTATTGAACGCAAAGCGGTGTTCCCCAAAATATCCTGTGAGCGAACTTTGAAAATATAATTTCCGGGGTCATAAGACAAACCAAAATTAACCCTTGTCACCGCGCGTTTTCCCGTTTGCTCAGAAAAAGACCAAGGGTGCCAAGAACTTGCTACCGGACTTAGTTCAAAAGAAATTCCCTCATCCGCTTCTTCTCTGTAATCTATGCCTGTGGAATCTTCTATAACAACATCCAAGCAAGCGGGAATTTCCAAATTAACTTGCGAATTTTCTGAGTACGGATTTGTTTTTCCAGCACGCAGGCACGGGTAAATTTTTATGCTCGGCGGAGAATTGTCTTTAATGGAATCTGCATAAGAAGAAGTTCCAGACAGAGAAATGTCTTTTTTTGCCACTCTCCCTATTTCAGCAGCTCCTGCCTTATACGCCCAAAGCCTTATTTGAGCAGAGGTATCGCCAAGAGATAATTTGCGTGGAGTTATAAATTCCGTTGAAAATTTTTTGTTTTCTATTTGCAACTCTTCGGAGTAAATTGGATTTCCAGGTATTTTTATGTTTGCAGAACAACGAAAATCATTGTTGAAGTTTTCTTTGCAATTTTTTTGCTCCAAATGGCGCGATTTTTCGCCCTCCAAAACTTGCAAGCGAATTTTTCCGCTTTGCACAGAAGCCGAACCGGATATTTTCAATTTTTGCAAAGCCTGAATTGCATCTGGAATGGAATCTAATTTCAAATTGATTTCCTGCTTTGGCATACTCAAAACAGGTTCTCCCAAAAGCACGTATTTCTCGTTGTTGTATCTTTGCGAACTGAAAGCAATGGAGGAGCTTAGTTTTGCTTTTAAAATAGCTTCACCTAAAAGAGCATTTGGAGTTATCATAGCAAATTTCAAAATTTTTGTGGCTAAGTCCACATTGTGGCTCGCATAGCTTTCTCTAAGAGAACCTATTGCTGCTATTGCGCCTTTGGATTTTGCATTCACAAAGGTTTCCGAAAGACTAATCTGGACGGCATCGTCAAAACGTGCCACTAGGCAGGAAAAAGAACCTAGAATGGTGTATTTTCTTTCATTGAATATATTGCCCAAGGAAGAGGTATTGAGCAAATCTTCATCTGCCCACTGAACGGCGTTTCCGTGCCCGTAATAAAATGTGAATAGGGCACCCTGATTTAAGCGAAGCAATAATTCTTTTGCGGCTCCGGTTTTTTTATTGCCGCCTTCGAGGTCGTATTGGAGCAATGAAATTTTTCTCCAGTCTATTGCAAAATTTTGATTTTGCAATAACGAATCCACAAGCACTGCGGTATTTTCCATTTGTTGCGTGTGGTGAGTGTGGTCTAGATTTTGTGCCTGCGTTGCATCGTCTGCGCTAAGTATAACTGCGTTTCGCCAACTTCCATTATCCATAATGGAAGTTTTTTCATAATCCTTTGCTTTTTGAATATAATGGTCAAATTCTGCCGTATTCAAAACAGGAAGCCTGCCAACAGCTAGGCTTAATTCATATTTCCCGAATCTTATTGCCTCGCCAGAATCCAAAACAGCAAAGAAATCGTCTGTGGACATATCTTCTGCTTCATAAGGCGGAATCAAATTATCTTTTGAATTTGGTCTTATTTTTCTGTAATCGTAATTGCCGCCACCTGCGAGCAAAACGTATTTCAAATTAGGGCAATTATTTTTTGCATATCTAATATAATCCCTTATTGCAACAGGAGAAAATTTAGCACCGTGATTTCTGTAAATATCTTCTGTCAAAACCACCGCAGTATTGAATTTGGTTACGGCTTCTTCGCTTTCCCTGAATTGTTTTAGCGAAATAGCACTGTTTTGCAATTTTTCCGAAGTTAAAATTAAATATTCTGTTGAGGGTGGAATTTTCAAAGGCTCCAAAACAGAATTTGCTCTTTTTGGAATGACTTCAACAAAAGCTGGTTTTTTATAACTGTTTTCCTTGAACAAAAAATATTTTGTGTCACCGTCACTTTGTATGGTATCGTTTGCATAGCCATTGCTTGTTCTTTCCAATATTTCTGTGGGAATGAAATTTTTTGTTTTAACAAGCTGCATATTTGCAGGGACTGGAATTTTCACCGCTCCTTTTGCATTTCCCGGAAATAGCCATTCATTGCCCTCGCTTAAATTGACATTATATCTATATGCAATTGACAAACCGTCAAATCTATCGGGCTGTCCGGAACTTGAAATTTCTAATCTGTATAAATTATCGTTTTGCTGCGCTCCATTGCTAGCAAACACAAAAGAACCTCCCTCAATGGTATCGGTTATTTTTTCTTGTTTTCTTCCCTGAAAATAAAAGTTGAATTTTATGCCTTCCATTTTCTTTTTCCAATTAAGGGAAGAAAATGTTTCGTTATATACTGAGGAACGCCTTGGAAAAAAAGATACGCCCATCCACAGGGAATCTCCGCGCAAACCAGTTAATTTTCTAATGGAGGTTTGAAATTCAGAAGGTTCAACTGCAACTGTGGAATCTTTTACGCCCCATTTCCAAAACCATTCTTTTCCTGTATTTTCTTCTACGGCATTGTTATCGTTTGCAAAATAATGGTCTCGCAAAATCAAATCTTTTTCTGACCTAGCGTATTTTTTCCAATTTATGGTATCGGGGTTGTTTATGTTTTTTGTGATTTTGCTTAGGCTTTTCCCTTTGCCGCCGGCACCCAAATAAAAATATTGATAAAAATCATAAGGTGAATGAGAAAAATAATAATCCATACCGTGCGGAGAATTGCTCTTTTTCCAAAGCGCAGTTCCATAGCCAAAAAATATTATTGAATCTCCGCTGTTAAAAGTATTATCGTTTTTTGCATCTTTAACAATAATCGGAATTTCCTCCGCATTTGGAAAAATTTCCTCACCGAGCATTTCTGTCAAAGTATCTGGCGGCGCGCTGAATAGCCTTAGGTTAGAGATGGGTATTCCGTCTATATCGCTTCCTGCAATAGTTCTTAAATCATCAAAAGAAAGAGCATACATCCCGTCTGCCATTTCGGTTAAATCTTTGGTTCCAATTCCAATTCTCGCAATCCAATCTATGCCATCCATATTTGCCGCAGATGTTTTTTGCAAGGTGCGCAAGGTGCTTGTCTGTTTTATTCCAAATTTTGCAGCAGCGGCTTTATTTTCCACGTATGCCAAAGCTCTTTTGGAAGTGGAAAAACCTTTCGGGCTTTCGCCAAAATTCACCAACACTTTGAACTTTCTCCGCAAATTCCAAGAAGCCCCATTGGAATACACAAGCGGAACATTAATTTTAATCCTCCATAAATTATCTTTGAGATAAGGACTGCCAACCTGCAAAGAACGCGGATTTTGCTCTGCACCGCAGGGCTTGCCGCTCAAAGTTTCGCTTTTTATATTTTCCAAACTGATGCTAGGCGGGAGTGAAGAGGGGAGTGCTATTATATAAGTTCTAAAAGGAATGCCCGGAGCCTCTGCGCTACCGAAATAATTCGCATTTTCTGGCGTACCCAAGCAGGAACCCGATTTTAAACCTGCAACTCCATCTGTGAAAATAAACGCATTTACAGCATCGCGCTGTATTTCAAGGGCAAAAAGGCTAATTGGAATGAAAAGGAGGTATTTTAACAACCTGAATATCATATTTTTGAAATATAGTAAATAATTTGTCTGAACCCTGCATATTTTCTATATTATTACCAACGATATGACCCACAGCCCAACCCAAGCCGCTACTTCTAGACCCTTTGCCACAAGGTCTAGCGGAGGTATTGTTTTCGACAGAGCTTGCGGTGCAAGCTCTGTCTTGTGTTTTCCTCGGCCGGGGGGGGCGCCCCCCCCCCCCCCGGCGCGGGCCCGGGGCCGCCCACCCACCAGAGATCAGACGCTGATTTTTTATTAG